>JALGTJ010000047.1 GCA_029821415.1 Candidatus Zipacnadia bacterium | reverse complement strand
TAGCGAGGGGCCACTCGCCGGCCAGGGCGGATGGCTGGAGCCGCAGACTTTGCCCGGCACCGTGCTCAATCGGGCCTGGGTGAATGGGTCCGCCGTGGTCAGCACCGAAGCCGGCCCGCTTGACGGCCCTCACAAGGCCAGCCCTCCTGGGGGTATGTACTGGGGTAATGAGATTAAGTTCGCCGAGAGCGGAGGATTGGGCGGTGTGGGGGTGGTGAGGTTTGGCTTCGTGGTCCGGCTGGGTAACCGAGATTTCCAGAATCCTGGCGTTCACCTGTGGAACAGTTCTGACACAGAGGGCAAGCTGGGAGGCTTCAGCGTGGAAGTGACCAGTTCTGGCGTGCAGATTCGTGGTAGCCGGGGGATTGAGTTGAGTGGAGGTAGTAGCAGTGTCACAACCGCAGGAGGTATCGGCCCAGACAGCAAGGGGCTGGCAGTAGACATAGAGGTTGACTTTGGTACAAACATTCTGACGTGGCAGTGCCGCAACCGCGACAATGATAAGCTCTACGGGCCTTTTGAAGTTCCCTTTACTGGCACGGCACTGGGGATAGACGGACTGAGCTTTTTTATGCGTGGGCCGGGGTCTCAAATAGACAGTATATATGTTCGCAATTTCTAAGGGACAGCAGCAATACATGGTAGTATTGTGCTATCTGGCCTTCCTCGTAAATAGACAGACGGACTTTCGCCAAGCCGAGGTGCCACTATGACTACGAGTAGTACCCCACAGATGCTATTGAACGCTATTCCATTGATATTGCTACTTATCCTGTTAGGCACTACTGAGCTTAGTGCCATTGAGCTGGTTGGCAAGAACGTCAGGGCCTGGGTTAATGACAATTTAACCCTGAAGATTGTTGACGCAAAAGGTCACTACCTGTGGGATGGTGAGGAGGCTGCCGGCCCGCAGGTGATGATTCGAGGCAGTGACGACCAGTTACACGAACTACCACTGGCCAGTGCGGCCAAGTTCGCAATTCTTCCTTTCGTTCAGGAGCCCTACCATGGCTACACCATACGGCTCAGTTCATTTACCGCCAGCGATGTCGTCGTAGACCTGACTATAGCACTTGACCCCGCCTCAGACGAGTTTATGATCCAGGCAAATCAAAGCGGCGGGCAGGACATGGTCACAGAAATCGCGCATCTGTACCGCTTCGAGAAGCCTGTCGCTGCAGGTGGCTATATGGTCGTACCTCACGGTCAGGGCTACTTGATCCCAGCCGACTGCCCGGATGCCCTGGACGGTGACGGGTTCATCGGCAGTCGCTTTACTCTGCCACTGTTTGGAATGGTGCAGGGAGACAGTGCAATGTACGTAATCGTAGAAACATGGTGGGACAGCAAGGTGGCTGTTGAGCACTATCCTGGGGATAAGTCCGTGATAGATTTCGACTGGAAACCCAGCCTAGGAGAATTGCGCTATCCCCGTCGGTTCTTGCTACGATTTGCCAAGGGGATGGATTATGTGGCAATGGCGAAAGCTTACCGCAGATATGCTCGGAAACAAGGACTGGTGCGTACGTTGGAAGAGAAAGCCCGGACCCTGCCCGTCGTGGAACAATATACCAAAGGTATTGAGTTCCGTTGGGGCCAATGGCACCATAATCAACAGGAAATCATATTAGACGATTTGCGGAAGCTGCGAGAGCTGGGCTTTCAGATAGACTTCTTCTTCCCCAAGTGGCCTGACGATGGCTATGACCCGGAAACCTGGAAGTCAGCATACTGCCGAACTGCGGCATATCTGCTTGACACGCCGGTCCCAGGTGGTTGGCAAACGCTGGCGAACTATGCTAATGCAGTACGCGCCCTGGGCTATCCAGTCAAGGGGTTCATTCTGCACGGCCGGCCTATGTATAACGCCGTGAAGCGACTACGCCAGGCACTGGACAATGCTGAAAAGGGCGGATTGAAATACGACGCCCTCTACTTCGACGGGTACTCCGCTTACGGTGACAATACCCTGGCCGAAGACCCCAACCCTGATCATCCGGAAACTCGCCGAGAGAACGTGGAGGCGCAGTTAGACTGCTTCAAGGAGGCAGCACGCCGGGACATAGTGCCAGGGGGCGAGGTTCCCCGCTTCTGGGCTATTCCCGAGTGTGCTTTCTTCTTCTTTGATGGCAACTGGTCACGTGACCGACTCACTAATGTGCCAACGCGAGAGTCACAGGCACCAGTAGGCGAGCCGGTGCCGCTGTTCCAACTGGTCTTTCACGACTGTTACTGGGCTCACTTCTCTGGAGGCGGCTACGGCGGGAGCTACGACTGGTGGGCCGACCGCAATCCTCGGCTCTATGAACTGCTGTTTGCCTGTGCTCCTTCGTACAATTGGTTGCCAGGAGGGCGGATGCCCATCAAGTGGGAAGATCCTATGACCGAAGAACGCCTGGCGTGGTTGCATCGCTGGAGTGCTTATTATCGGGCGATTGCGATGTCCGAGATGACAAACCACAAGTTCCTCTCGGCGGACCACAAGCAGCAGCGGATCGAGTTTGCCAATGGGGTCGTGGCCGAGTTTGATATGACCGCTAATCGTTACCGCATCTGGGGCATTCCCGGCTCCGACGGCGAATGGGTGACGCCTGAGGAACTCTGAGCCATCTGAGAATACACTTGAGGCCAAGTTCTCATCACTGTCAAAGGAGGCAGTGACGATGAAACTCAACAACGCTATATTTTCTGGGGTCGCTGTGATACTGATGGGTGTGTGGATTTGCAGTGCTCCAGCTAATGCTGCTGGTGATGTGCGGGACGTTAAGAATTTTGGCGCCGTCGGGGATGGGGTTAGTGATGATACGGCTGCCCTTCAGGCCGCCATTGATGATTTGCCTGAGGACGGAGGGATTGTCTATATCCCCGCTGGGACATATATGGTGGCTAACCTTCGGCTGAAGTCCGGCACAGATTTGCGGGGCGCAGGACAAGCTACAGTACTGAGGGCGCGCCCTGATGCTGCAACCATACTAGGGTTTGCAGATGGGCCCCAGGACAGAATCAGAATTTCGGATTTGGTAGTTGACGGGAACAAAGAGGAGCAGAGTGACTCGGGATTCGGCCTCTATCTGCCACCAGGAAGTCCTACCACCAACTTGGCAGTTGAGCGAGTGCGCTTTCAGAATCACAAGTACGATGCCATCGTGATTGGCAGGAGCAACTACCTACCTGAGCAAGACCACCGTAACCTGCTGTTCCGCGACATAGAGATTCGCACCACGGACAAAACGGGCATACTGATCCAGTCGGGGTCAGACATCTGGATTGACCATGCGCACATTGTCAACGTAGGGTCTGCCAATGGCGATGCAGGGATTGAGACGGCGCAGCGCTCCAATGTCTCGAATCTATCGATTACCAATAGTCGTATTGAAGGCTCGGCGCACCATAATATCTTCCTGTGCGACACCTCAAATGCCCGTATTGAGAACAACTACCTGTATTTCGCTGGTCGTGTTGACGAGAGTGGTAGTGGAATTCAAGCCAACCGCGCCTATGCTGAGACAATGACCGGCCTGACTGTTGTTGGCAATACCATTGAGGCTTCGCTGGGCTATAGCATTTGCACTTCGGGGGTGGACGAATTCGTGATGGTCGGCAATAGGATAAAAGGTGGAGAAGTCGACGGTGATCCCGGAATCCGGGTGGGAGGTGGCTCGAAGAATTGGGTAATCTCCGGGAATACCATTACCGATGTGAGAAGTATCGGATTGGCCGTTGTTGCTGAGCCAGCAGATCAGTCTGTCAATGCAACCATCAGTGGTAACCTTATCCAGGGATGCGTGATGTGGGGCATTGCGTTGAGCGGAGGTCAGAACATCTCGGTGACCGGCAATACCATTATTGACAACGGAACGTGGCAGCAAATTGAGGCCGAGAATCGGAGCGGGATCATGATTGGAGGAGGGCAGCACGTTGTAGTCACAGGCAATCGCATTGGCAACAGCCCAGGGAATTCTACTCAAACCTATGGGGTCCTTGAAGTAGGAGCCTCGGATTTCAATTCCATCTATGGCAATGATCTGAGCAACAATGCCGTAGCTGCCTATGTCACTGTGGGCGATAATACTCGGGTATGGAGCAACCAAGGAGTAGCAGAGAAATAGAAAGCTACGGAATGATATAGGTTGAAGACGCCTGGCTGCCGGGCTGTTAGTGGTTCCCGCAGCCCACTTTACCAGGCGGTCCAGCCACCATCTACCACCAGGTTGGCTCCCGTCATATAGGCCGACGCATCCGAGGCCAGAAACACAATCGGACCTTTGACATCATCGCCTACTGTCATGCGGCCTAACGGCACCCGCTTGCAGTAGTGTTCCAGGAAATGGGAATCGTCAGGGGCGGTCTCCCTAAGTCCCCCTAAGGTCAGGCAATTCGCCCGGATATTATATCGCGCCAGGATAGTGGCTAATTGCTTGGTATAAGCGATTGCCCCGCCCTTTTGGATAGGATAGTCCAGGGAGTAACTGGCCTCCGGTTCGGCGTAGATGCTCAGATCCTGGCCTCCCATTCCGTAGATGGAGCCAATGTTGATAATGTTGCCCCCGCCGGCTTTCTTCATCTCTTCAACCACCCGGCGTGTTAGTAGTATCTGGCCAACGGCGTTAATGTCAAACAGCTTACCGAGCTCTTCGCGATCAATCTCGTTGGGAGGCATTTGCGGGATACGGCGGGCGTTGTTGATCAGCACGTCTATCTTGCCATGGTCTTGGATAACCCTGGTGACAAGTTGTTCGATGGAATCGTCGTCGGCCAATTCCAGCGCATATCCGAAGGCTTTCAGCCCCCTGGATGAAAACTCTTGAGCCATCTGCTTGGCCCGCTCTTCGTCACGTGAGGTCACCGCGACGGTTCCCCCGGCTTCACACAGTCCTTCACAGAAGTAATAGCCATATTTCCTGGTGCCGCCAGTAACGATGATTACCTTGTCTTGCAGTGAGAAAATGTCACAACCGCTGCTCATGACATAACCTCCTTCAGTCGAATAGCTCTGTTTGCGGCATCATCAGAATTACGCCAGTGATGTAGCTAACTCCTGAGCTGCATCTATTAGGATATTAGCAGCCTGAGGGACGAAGCGCCGCAAGCAGTATACTCCGGGATAGGTTTCCATTCCTCCCTCATGTTGCACTGCTTCTTCGGTAGCCAGATATCCGTAGACCCCGTTGAACAGCTCCAATGGAAAGGTGTATTTGAACGGCGAGCGCTTCTTGATCTCCATGCCGATCTCGGCAAAAGGCTCGAAGGGGAAGCCTATTATCAGCAGCTCGCCGATAGCTAATCCGCCTACTTCCACGACTTCCGAGGCCTTCTCCTCTTCGGCGAACTCCAGTTGCCTCTGGGCGAAGAGGGCCAGGACGATCTCATTACGGACCGCCAGATCCACGGAATGCAGCCAAGGTAGTTCGTCGGGCACAGGCGTTTTTTCCAGTGTCTTCCGCGCCTGATCAAGTTGCTGCTCGGTCAGTTTTAGTCGGGGCAGTTCAACGAAGGCGCTGGCGATCTTGATTTTGTCTACCGCTAATGGCTTTAATTCTGTCTTCAACAGCTTTAGCGCAGTCTCCGCATAAGCGGAGCCAATTTTTTGAGCCTCGTCAAAACCGTATTGCTCCGCAGGATTAGTTATGTCAAAGTGATTCATGTTGCCGGCCGTCCCATTAAGCAGCATTACCTGGGGATGGTCATCTATGTTCTCAGCAACGCAGTTGCACAATACCCCCGGCCAGTCAGCCGAGACCAGGTTACCACCAACACTGTCCGTATGATTCGTGCAGTGAACCAGCACTCCCAAAGTCTCGCCAGATAGGTTCTGGATTCTTACTACAGCCAGATAATGGTCAGGGGTTCCCTCTGGCTTAACGATGTCTGGGGAATTCTTGGGGGGGTTGGTAGCCACAGTCCCATCGCGCATAATGTAACGTCGGCAAAAGCTTACCCGTTTCTCTTCCCCCTCGGCGATAGCAAAGGTCACTGGCTCCATCGCCTCGTAGGCTTGGCGAACTGCGGCAACAGTTTGTGCTATAAAATATTCGCGATAAGCTGGGGAAAACTCCACCCAGGTATCATCGCAGAGGATAGGACCAGTGTGAGTGTGAGTGCCCTGCAGGAAGATGTTAGTTGAGGGAATATCTGTCTGGGTAGCCAGTTCCTGGCGGACCATTTCCACGACCTCGGCAGGTACTCCCACAATGTCTGCCACGACCAGCGCCGCGACGGTATCGCCATCTGACAATACCATCGCTTTGGTATACAAATCATCATGGATGCCTTCATTATAGCGGTTATTGAAGTACCCCGCCAGCGCAATGCCTTTTTCGGGTGAGATTACCCGCTGCGAGAAGCCAGCAGTGACCTGATTCACCGTCATTTACCCTCCTTAGGAGAAGTCGTCCTGAGTTGTCTTCTTCAGGCGACAACTATCATTCTGAGTTAAAACGATTCACCGTTCTTGTGTTGTACATTCTACGCAAACCGGCGCATACCTTCTCTCCTTGTCTGCGGGCTAAGTTGTTGCACAACGCCCACAACGTTATCACAGCACAGTTACCAATAGTGGGGCCGCAAGTCGCTTGCGGTCTTTTGCCTGGTAAGGCTTTATGGCTACAAGCCGGGTTTTTGCGCTCACCGAGTTGGCCACAGATGCACATCCAGCGCCGTTTGGCCGGGTGATAGTTGTAACGGGCCCGGGGTGCGAACCCGCCCATGAGGTCGGGCA
>JALGTJ010000046.1 GCA_029821415.1 Candidatus Zipacnadia bacterium | reverse complement strand
ATTTACCTGGGCAAGCGCCGGAACTGCCAGAAGCACAACCAAACAGGCAGTCACGATATACTTGGTCATATTTATTCTCTCGCATAGTCTCTCAGGAAGTCGCTGCCAGGCAGCGCTTCACTCATACACTAAAGCAAGCAAGTGGCGAGTAGTTCCAGTTTCCTATGTTACCTGTCCCCGTCGCCGACTCGCTGCCAATATAGTGTATGACTTTCCTGGCCGCTGACCTTACTGCCTATCTGGCTTTACGAGATACCCTCCTTTCTTCGCCCGGTTTGGATAGGCAGTGCAACCAGTTGCTGAGAGGACCGGGTGGTCCCAATGGAACCAACCAGTTCGTAATGTAATATACCACATTTGTGTGAAGCAAGTCAATGCCAAGGTGGGGCAGTTAGGGATGGTAACGTCCCGACCGGGATGATTAGAGGAAGAGGGCGGGAATGGCGATGAAACTTTCAGTCATTGGAGAACCGTACGTCCACATCGAACTCGAAGATATAAACGTACGGGTCCCGATCCGTCGGACTCTTGGGCATAGAGAATGCAAGGGTGTTGATCCCGTTACGCAAGGCAGTGCCTGGAAGCTGTATCTGGACCATTTCATGAGTCTTTAACCTAAATCCCGAAGCAATCCTCCCGGCGGGCTGCTTGCTCCTGGTGATCGCTTCTTCCTGGATATCCACGCCGTTGAGCGTGTACTTTAGCAGTCCTGGCGGCACAACCGAGGGCTGCCGGTACTTTCTCGTTGCGTGCGGGAAGGGAACGGCCACCTGCCTGAAGCGCAGCGTTACGCGGGAATCCGGGCTACCGATGTCATCGCCGCAGGTAGAAAACTGTATTGTTTGGTGGTACTGTGGGGGACGCAACGCCTCCACGTATATCGGCAGTCCCTGCCAGAAATGATACCGCTTGTCCCGGTATAGGAAGTCATACAGCCCGGTCAAGTACGCCGGAGGATCGGAGAAGATGGGCCGCGGGGGCAAGTTAAAGAGGTACAGGCCCGATATATCCTGCGTTGCGAAGTTCTGAGCGGCTGCCCTGAGCGCGACAGTCGTATCCACAGGCGCTACCCAGTTGTGCGGGGGAGCGTCGGGGTTAGTGAAGATATCATAGAAGTTTCGACGGTCAATGTAGGCATTGCCTTCGAGCGCCGGGTAAAACGGAATCCCGCGTTCGCGGCACAACGACAGCCACGGTTCAAAATCGATTCGGAAGGTGGTAGCCAGGTCAGTCAGCACCAGGATGTCGAACAATCCCTGCGAGATCCAGGTGCGCAGGTCCATGCCGCCATGCCGCAGCCTGTCTTCGCCGAAAACGGTCCTGACCATAATGGGGATATCGCGCCCCAACGCTTTTAGTCGCGCGCGCAGTTGGACAAGAAAGTCTGTCAGAATGGAGCGCTTCTCCCAGGCTTCATCTGGTTGGAAGAAGTAGGGCGTGCGGGACATATCCAGTTCGATACCATCCACGGCGTAGTTGCACGCGACCTCCTCAATGGCAGCGAGCTTGCGCTGGCGCACTTCCTCAAACGAATAGTCCATGCCCGCATTGTAGTAAGACTTGGCATCCGTCTCGCCCCAGATGCGGTATTCGGGGTGCGCTTTCCAAAACTCCGGCGCCAAGTAGCCATTGGGGTCAGACTTATGGTGGGTATCGTTCATCCGGAAGCTTGCATAGAACGCCATGTCGGCCTGATGCGCGTGGTCTATTAGCAGGGGAAGGTAGTCTATTCCCTGCCGGTACAAAGTATATGCCAGGTCACTACGGGCGCCGTCAAACCCGGGCGAGGGCACAACTTCCCTGTTGTCGTACAAATCATAGATCGTTTCCAGGACCTCAGACTTGTACGAGGCCACCTCTTCGGCTAGACACCAGCAGAAACAGTCTACGGGCGTCCCTTTCAGCGATGCAATGGGCCCAGCTACCTGGCTCGCGTCGTGCGGCGGGGGGACCTGCTTAAGACCGTCCCCGTCGTCGTTGAGAATGCAGCGATAGGACAACTTTTTCTTCTTCATTTCAGCGCCTCCCCTCGAATTACTAAGCTCTTAACAACTCCTACTCCTCCACAAGTACAGTAACCGGCTTGTAGATACCACCAGCGGCTGCCGTGTTGTTTACGCGGACGACGATGTGGTTTGACTCGCCCTGCACGAACTTGCCGGTAATCTCGGCTTCAACGGGAACGTTCCATACCCCTGGACCGGCATCCATATTGTCGGCCACGTAGTGCCCGTTGATCCATAGCGTGTAATTCTCGTCCACTGAGCCAAAATGCAGCCAGACGCGCCTGTCGCCGGTCTTCGGAATGAGGATGTCCACGGCATACCAGCCATAGCCGGTATAGCCGCTTTCCCAGAACTGATGTGTGGAAATGGGACGCCACGCTGGAGGGTCCTTCTTCGTTGTGGGTGAGAACCACTTCTCGGATTCGCCGATTTTTTCGGGGTCCTTGCGGAACAACCACATTTCTGGCGTCTCAGCCAGCAGCCTCTTGTGCACCGTCGTCAGCCCTGTCAAGGTAAAGGCCGCTCCCTGACGTATGAAATCGTCCGGGTGTGAGAGAAGCGAGGCAACCTTCGTTGAGGCGGCGGTTGCCCCTGGCCCGATAGCCTCAAGGGCTTTTAACGCGGGGATGCGGACGTCAGGATCATCAAGAGCGGTGAGGAGTTCAGGGACAGCAGGAGCTGCCTTCGATCCCATTTCAAACAATGCCCACGCCGCCGCACGTCTTGTAGCTGTCGCGGAGCTGCGCAGAGCTGAGATACACTCGCTAACAGACCGTCCACGTAAGGGAGCAGCTTCGTCCTTCACATAGGAAACCACGGAGGGTTGCCGCGTCTGAGACGAAGCCGGCCCAAGCTTCGCGATGTAGTCGGCCGCGGTAGCTCGAATCTGCTCATACTCATTCGCACCGAATGGCTTGCCCGCCTCCACCATGTGCGGCTCAACACGGCTGGTGCTGGGGGGGAACCCTGTCTGACTATCCCAATAGCCGTCAGGGTCTTGATTGTATTTGCTCACAATACGTGACCGCAGCCTCTCCAGCCATACGGACGCCTCAATGGCCAGGGAGTCATTCGGCTTCGCATTGATGGAGTCTTCGAGCATCTGCAGATAGCGGTAGTCATCAATGCCCTCGCGGCGGGCCTCCCAGCCGGTGGTGGGCATCGTTTCCTTGCTGACAGGATCTACCCAGTTGTAGCCGTAGTAATACTCCCACACGTAGTTGCCCCCGAGTTTGAGCGCCCACGTGTACAGCCCTGCGTAGTAGCGTTGGATCAGCGGATTGTAGCTCTGTCTCCACAGGCGGTAAGTGTATGTCCATACCTGGGCCCCCCGACGCGCCGCCTCTGCCTGCATTTCCGGTGTTATATGACCGTCATGGACGATCCATACATCGTAGATGTCGCCGTAGGCGTATGCAGCTTTGGCGCTCATAGCTGAACCGAGGCGGATGGGCAGCGCGCGCAAGGGCGTGTACATTTCCCGAAGCCCCGGCGCCGGGACGGGCGGCTCATCCCAGCCATAAACTATCATCTCCGGCCATCCGCGCTCACGCTGCTGCTTCTGCAACCACGCGACCGCGTCCCTAAGCTGGGCAGCGGTCAGGCTCGTCCGGCCTTCGCGATATTCGTGATAGAGGGGGGACGACTCAAGGAGGCACGGAAAGTGCTCGCTAACGAGGCCCGCCTCGCGGGCGGTGGCAAGGATCTCTATCATCCGGTGGTCTTCCGGCAGCGGTAGTTTGGTGAAGTCCACCTCGCCGAAGTCGCGGGGGATGCTGAAGGAGACCGAGTTGTGGCTGTGCTCGGCCATGTCCCGATATATGAACGCGTGCGGCGCGTCGTTGCCCCCATTGTAGTGCCCTCGTGAGTACCACATGCCGAACGGGATCCGGGCCGGCGCCAGTTGAAAGGGCCTAACGTCTACTGTCAGGAGTAGGTTGGTGGCGGGCCTGCCGTCAACTTCAATGTGTATATTGCCAGAGTGGACACCGGGGGTGGTATCCGCTGGAGCGTGGATTGTAAGCCAGAAGTTGACGCTGATGCCCGCTGGAAGGCTTTCCACCGTATTGCCCTTCTGTAGGTACATCCATTCACTTGGGGAGGCCGCGCGCTTATCTAGGTCAGCGGCGGTTGTTGCGGGAGCTGAGGGGATGTGAGCTGCGGGGCGATGATATACCGTCACTGGAAGGTCCAACGTAACGGTAACCCGAATGTTGGTCAACTCGTCTGCGATAGCATGTACACCGAACTGTACGGGCTCGTATTCGCCCTGCGCCAGCGCACAGGAGAGCTTATCGGTGATTTTCTGTCGAGTGGGTACGTAGTCTCCCGGCATTCGCTCCAGTGTGTTGTGCTCGAAGGCCACATAGCCATTCGCGAGCTCGCTGTTTGTCCACTCTGGGGTCGCCGGTAGGTCCTCAGCCTGAGTATGTGCGTTACTCAACATCAGAACCGCGATGAGAGCAATGCAGATACGGCTAATCAGTTCATAACTTATCATTTATTAGTCCTCTTTCTGCACTCCGGATAAAGCCTCATTTAGATTGAGGAATCCCAAACCACTCAGCCTGTCGCGCAGATTTTTGCTACGTTATGTCCCGCTGAGGAAGCCTGTCAATGATTAGGCGAAGCCTCTGGACCCCACAGATCTATTGGGTGCTGTATGCTACTCTTGCGGCTTGCCCTGGGCGGGTAGAGGCAGCCGCCACGACTGCGGCTCTGGCTGCTTGGCGAGGACTATTCTTCGTACTGCCAGTCTAACCAGCGCGCAAACCAGCGCAAGCAGGCCTGATGCATTGTATGGTTGAATTGATGTTCGCACGGCATCAGCAGTAGGTCTATCTTGTCGGCGGCGCCCAACTGCTCGTAGCGCTTCTGGGCAACACGGTAAGCCTCCTGAATGCCGTCGGCTGGGAATATGCGATCGTAGGCCCCGCTGCTAACCATAAAGGCACGCGGAGCAGTCAGGGCGATGATATCGCCCATATCACAGAGGTTGAGCAACCCAGGTATATAGAGCATAAAGTTGTGAATGATTTCATCGCGCAATATGGCCTGATAAGTACACACCCCGCAGTTACTGAAGGCTGCCTGAAAACGCTCCTCCAACGCCGCTGCGAATACCGTGCCGGTACCGCCCATTGAATGCCCGACCACTCCCAATCGGTTGGCGTCGACTTCCGGTCGGCTAACCAGATAATCAACTGCTCGCGAGACGTCAGCGACATATTTGGCTGCCAACGTGCGGCCATAAAGTAGCTCCCGCATCGCTACATACCGCTCATAGTACGCTCCTTGCTGGACGCGACCGCGACGTTGCTCGAACGCCAGGGTGTCAGGAGCCAGTACAACATACCCGGCCTCCACGAGGATTTTGCCGATGGCCTGGTCGGGGTTGCCCGTCATGCCGACGACTTCGCTCTTGCCTATCTCAAACTGGCCGGCATGCTGGTGCAGGGCTACGATAGCTGGCCGAGGTTGGTCAATATCGGCTGGCACCAGCAGATAAGCTGGGATGCGCTCGCCGGCGTCGCCGTTGTAGGTAATGTATTCCACAAAGTGGTTTCCGCGCGGCCAGCGCTCGGCGATTTGGGCCTCCAGCGGTGCCCGCTCGGGCAACCCACCCATCAGTTCAATAAGCTGTTGCTTGAGTTTGTCATAGTCAGGCATTGTTGCTGCCATTGTTCAGAGCTCCCGTGCTATCTTTACCCTCGTAGTCCATACTGGGCCAACTGTAGTTAAACTACACACCCAGCTCTGCTTTGGCCTTCTCTACTACCGCGCGCATCGCGGCGAGCTGCTCGCCGCGTCCCTCGGGCTTGCTGTACTGCGCTACCAAGGAATCTACCTTCTCCTGCGTCCTGTCTAGTACCTGCTTCTCGGCGTCTGGGCCGTCCCATCCCGCCCGCTCAATAAGCTCCGGAAGCCAAAGCGAGTGACGAAAATGATTCAGAGTGTGCTCGGTTTCCAGGTAGCTGGTGTGTAGACCGAGATCCACTTGATGAATGGCCGACAAGCCTATCATGTCTGGTGTGGGCACGAGGCCACCGCCTATGCCTTGTAAGCCAGTAGCCAGGTCCCGCTCCAGTAGGAGCTGCACTGGTGAGATGGTCTTACCTTCTTCCAGCATGCCCTGACCAATGGTGGGGTGCTGGCCGGTGAAGGCGGCGATGGTCATCGCCTTGTAGGCCTTTTCCAAAGCTGTATAGAGGCCGGGGACTTTCGCATCACAGTATTCGCCACCGCCCACGGGAATTGATATGCCACACCAGCGCCGCACAAACTCCACGCAGGCGAAGGCGTAGTACATCGCGTCGAAGGCGGAGTAACTGACAGTGCCCGTCTTCATATCAACAGTTCCAGCCCACATGTCACCAGCAAGCCCGACTTCCGGATTCAGCGCTCTAGCAGCGATCCACGCGGCAAGCAGTTCGGCGCTGGCCACCACGATAAAGCCTTCAACGGTCACTGGTGTTGTTGCGCCAGCAACAGGCATAGCCGTCAGACCGGTAGGTACGCCGGCCTTCACTCGTTGTACAAATTTGTCCGCGACAACCTTATCAAAGCGCAACGGGTGGGCTATGCAGATTGCCCCCCACGTAAACCAATCGGCAATGCCCAAAATCTCACCCATCTCGGCCAGATAATCAATCTGTTGCACATTCCAGGCAAAGGCGGGTTGGGGCTGGTGGGCATATTCAGCCAGCACGCCAGGGTGTAGAACGTCGCCGAGTTTTATTAAATGGATAAAATCTTGCTTGTTGCCTGGGCGGCGGCGCTGCTGGGAATAGTCATAGTACAACTGGGCAACCTGAGTGTTGAGAGTCGGCAGTGGAGGAGCGGTGAAGCTGAGCGCCCCAGCAGACGGGCGACTCTCCTGGCGGAAGCCTTCCACAAACTCACTCACCATCTGCGAAGGGAATTTAGCTCGCTGATTGGTGTAGTCAACGCGGGCTCCCGCCTGGTCAAGTTTGGCTAGCAACTCTTCATTTTCACACAGGATGCCGACATCCTCAAGAACCGCGAGTACACCGTCCGCCAGCGGGGGAATGTCACTATCCTTGAGTAGCGAATATTGAGACATATTGACCCTCCGTGACCACAATTGATGCAGTACGAGCCACTAACCTACCGGGTCGGTCGTCTAAGGGGAGCGTTTGTAGCCCGCCGCAGGTAGACAATCGGTTGGTAGCTACGGTTGGCTGCGAGTTATTCCTCGTAGAAATAGTCTATCGGGTAGATGCGCATCACCCGCTCGCTGGCCTGCTTTGATTCATGAACGAGTTCGGTGTAGCCGACAACTTCGTCCCCCACCTGCTCGAACCAGCTACGTCCATATCTGATGAAGACCTTGCCGCCAGCAATGTCCACGTACGGGTAGTCAAAGCGCGCGTAGTCATCAGGTATGCGACCCACCCAGCGCATACCGACCACCGGCTTGATCTCCTCGGCCGGAATGACGCGATCCACATCTTCCAGCCCCGCACTGACCTCAATGGTCTTGAAGTTTTGCCAGCTTGCGCCTGAGTCAGTGGAGATAGCAGCGGACAGACGCCCCCGGCGGTAGCCCCGACGAATCTCGGCACTGTTCACCTGATTCCAGACGAGCAGCAGGTCGCCAGTATCCGGAATACGCACCACGCGACAGGGCGAGTAGCAGGAGGCCAGATCGGTGGGCCGCACTGCCGTCCAGGTCTCCCCACCATCGCTGCTGTAACTATAGACGAGCCGCCCTACGGTGGAGCGAGCCATGAATAACACGCGGCCGTCCTCGCATTCAACTGCCTGGGGTTCGTCACAAGCCGTGACGCCGCCCTGACCATTAGGGACGCCGTCACGGTCGAACCAGCCGTACAGGTAATCCGACTGCGCCCAACTTTTGCCCAGATCATCGGAGTAACTGACCTGCGCGATATCTATCTCCGGATAATGGTAGTGGCCAGCCAATTGCACCCGCGCCCCGCGCCAACTGCCATAGGTGGACACATCCTTGTACTGCAGCGAAGGATGGCCTGAGTTGGAGAAGCAGTTGCGGGAGGGGTAAAGCAGGCGACCGCTACTTAGTACGATCAGGCTGTCGCTGCGCGTCGAGCCAAAGCGCTTGATGGGCTGACCTTCGCTCCAGGTCAACCCTTCATCCTCTGATACAGCCACGCAAAAGCCCTTGTCGCCGCTATACGTCATTACCATAGCCCCGGAGGGCAGCCGGGTGAGGCCGCTGACACTGCTGAGCCCCGCGCAGTTAAGGGAGTGCTCCTCACCCCAGGTCTTACCGCCGTCGGTGGAAAGCCGATAGCTCTTGCCGTTGGCCATCATTATTGTGCCGTCCTTTAGCTCAATAATTGGGCCATAGGGCACTCCGGTTATCTCTACTACTCCCGCGGGCGGAGGCTTACGGAACACCGGCTTGCCCAGCCCGACACCAGCAGTGGCCAACAACAGTGCACAGGCTACGACGATTACATTGACTTTCAGTAGCTTCATGTCACTTGCCTTCCTTTCACCATACGGTGTGCTGGGCTGTTGCTTGATAGTTAGCCATCTCTGTGGGAGGTACCTTCTTGTGGGGGCCATTGCAAAAGTTATACCTGCCTGACAAACAGGGCGACATGCTGTTGAGCCTCACTCAGGTGATTTGCCGCTTGACTTGGACGCCTTCTTGTGCTACTATGCATACCTTAGATCTGGCGTAAATCTGTCAAAAGATTGTTAGTTAGAAAGGAGAAGTAAGCATGAAGAAGCGAGCAGGGTTCACTCTCATTGAATTGCTGGTGGTGATCGCAATCATCGCAATATTGGCAGCAATTCTATTCCCGGTCTTTGCCAAGGCCCGGGAGAAGGCCCGCCAGACGAGCTGTTTGAGCAACGTCAAGCAGTTGATGCTCGGTTGTTTGATGTATGCCAGCGACTACGACGACTGTGTGCCGTTCTGGGTTAATGGTTATACGAACGAATTCTGGACGTCTATGATGCCGTATGTTAAGAATGAGCAAATCTTCTATTGCCCTTCCACGCCGGCCACCACAGTCAGCTACTGTGCGCCAGAGTATCATACGCCCCGGACACCCACGGCGTACTATGACTCATGGATCCTGGCCTACAAGTTTGCCGAGTATCAGCACCCCGCGGAGAACGGTTGGCTCTTTGAAACCAACACCGAGGTAACCGGGTACGCTTATCCGGAGATAGTATGCCCATTCTGCCATGACTGGGGCACGAAATACTGCCAGATGACCACCCGGCACAACGGGGGTGGGAACATCGGTTTCGTAGATGGGCATGCCAAGTGGCAGAACGCAGTGCAGCTATACAATGCCGGAGCCGCCGGCGAGGCATGTATGGCCATGACTTCGATTAGGTATCGGGTTGTGTAGCTATCGACTGGGCGTAGAGCAATAGACGGCTAAGATCGCCTCCCTACCAGCTTTACAGTGGGGAGGCGATGCTGTGTCTGGAGACCAGTACGGAGCCTGGGCGACAGTGTTGTTAGGTGGGAGAGGGAGAACCGGCTGCTATGGTGCTGGCGGCACAAGGGGGGAGGAACATAACGCGCCGGGCCTTCACGTCATTACAAAGGGATAGGTACTGCCAGTCGGTTTTATGCTTGTCATAAACACCAGAAGGAAAGCTCTGCCGATAGCTCCCGCCAGCCTCGGTCTTCCAGATTGGCCCTGCTCAGTTGCTCCGCTGCATCATCTGATAGATGCTTTGCATGCACCTGGCTGAGATACTCAGGTGGGATGCTCTATGCGTATCGGTGGATGGGACAAGCCG
>JALGTJ010000045.1 GCA_029821415.1 Candidatus Zipacnadia bacterium | reverse complement strand
CGAGAGTTTAGAGTTCCTTCGTTGGTCCTCACCGGTTCGGGAGCCTCACAGCAGGTGGGGGAACAGTGCAGTAAAAGAGGACTATACAAAGGCTTGATCGTCACTGGGCCGAGGGTACGTAGTACGGATATTATCCCGCAAATCGAGCAATCGCTGTCGCGAAGCGGCATTGCATACTCGATCTATGATGGTGTAGCTACTGAGCCGGTAGTAGAATTCGTGGAAGCAGGGCTGGAGATCTATCGGGAGGAGGGGTGTGACTTTGTGCTGGCGGTGGGAGGCGGCAGCCCGATTGATACGGCCAAGGCCATTGCGGTTATGACCACCAATGAGGGGTCAATCAGCGACTACAAGGGCATTGGCAAGATCCCGCAGAAGGGCGCGCCGCTGGTGGCGCTTCCCACCACGGCGGGAACGGGCAGTGAGGTGACAATCTACACGATCATCACCGATGCGGCCACTAATGTTAAGATGCTGATCGGCAGCCCCTTTGTTATGCCGGATATAGCCATCGTGGACCCCCTCTTGACGGTCTCCTCGCCGCCGGGGGTGACGGCAGCGACGGGAATTGATGCACTGGTCCACGCAATTGAGGCATACGTGTCGGTCAAGGCGCAGCCGATGAGTGATATTTTTGCTCTCTCGGCAATCAAGCTGATCAGTGGCAACCTGCGGCAGGCGTGGGCTAACGGCGATAACCTGGAGGCCAGAGAGAAGATGATGTTGGGGGCGCTGCAGGCCGGTATTGCCTTTAGCAACTCCTCGGTAGCCCTGGTGCACGGGATGTCACGGCCCATTGGGGCGTATTTTCACCTGGCTCATGGTGTCTCCAACGCGGCGCTTCTGGTCGTTTGTATGGAGTTCAGCCTGCTTGGCAACCCGAGGCGCTACGCCGACGTCGCGGCAGCCATGGGCGAGAAGACCCATGGGCTGACGGACCTGCAAGCAGCAGAGCTGGCCGTCCAAGCGGTGGGAAGGCTGGTTAGTGATGTCAATATACCGCCGCTGTCCGAGCTGATCGAGGATGAAGAGCGGTTTTATCGCCTGGTCCCGCAGATGGCGGAAGATGCCCTTGATAGCGGCAGCCCAGGCAACAATCCGCGCCAGGCGACTAAGGAACAGATCGTTGAACTCTACAAGCAGGCCTATTCTGCGCTGACACATTAGGCAGCGGCCACAATTCTGGCAAAGGAGAACTTACAATGAGAAAGTTTCTGCGAGTAAACATGGGAGAGCTGTCGGTTAAGGAGGATGTATGGCCTGCTGAGCAGGAGCCAACCGGGGGCCGACGATTGACTTCTTCCATCGTCTCTTCGGAAGTGTGTCCGACCTGTCATCCTCTATCCGCGCACAACAAACTAGTCTTGGCACCGGGGTGGTTAGGGGGTACGGGCGCGCCAAGTAGCGGACGATTGTCAATAGGGGCCAAAAGCCCGCTCACTGGCGGCATCAAGGAGTCCAACTCCGGTGGTAATGCCGCTAACGCCCTATCACGCCTGGGGGTTGGCGCGATCGTTGTTGAGGGCCTACCCCCTGATGAGGATCTTCGGGTCCTGCATCTAACTGCTGACGGCGCCGAATTGGTGGTAGACAACGGGCTGAAGGGACTGGGCAATTACGATACCACCGACAGGTTGCGGGAGAAGTTCGGGGAGAACATTTCCTGTATAACCATTGGCCAGGCGGGCGAAATGCGGCTTGGCGCGGCGACGATTGCGATTACTGATGAGGAGGGGCGGCCCACTCGGCACGCAGGCCGAGGCGGCCTCGGAGCAGTAATGGGCTCTAAAGGGCTGAAGGCCATAGTGATTGACAAAGAAGGAGGCCAGCGCCCCGAATCTGCTGATCGGGAGGCCTTCAACAAAGCAGCCAAGCGCTTCGCCCAATTGCTTAGGGAGAATGATACTACTGGCGACGTCCTACCCACCTATGGCACAAATAACTTGGCTAAGGTCATTAACGATGCGGGCCTTTATCCGACCCGCAACTTCCGCGAAGGCCAGTTTGAGCTGGTCGATAACATCAGTGGCGAGACCCAGAGGGAGACTATCCTGGCCCGGGGTGGCGAGGCCAAGCATGCCTGTCACCATGGCTGTACCATCGCCTGCTCGGCCATCTACGTTGACGAAGATGGCGAATTTGTCACCAAGGGGCCGGAATATGAGACTATCTGGGCGCATGGGGCTAATTGTGGTATCGGCGATCTGGATGCCATTGCCCGAATGGACCGCCTGGATGACGATATCGGTTTAGATACTATTGAAATGGGTGCTACCATCGCGGTGGCGATGGAAGGTGGTTTGCTTGAGTTTGGTGATGCCGAGGGGGCTATTAGACTGCTGCAGGAGGTGCGGGATGGCACGCCGTTGGGACGGATTATAGGCAGTGGGGCTGCGGTCACCGGCCGAGCTTTTGGGGTGCGGCGCGTCCCGGTCGTAAAGGGCCAGGCTCTACCCGCTTATGACCCCCGGTCGGCCAAAGGTATTGGCGTAACCTACGCCACCTCAACTATGGGCGCAGATCACACCGCCGGCTACGCCATTGATCAGAACATTCTTAACTTGGGTAGATATGTGGATCCGTTACAGCCCGGTGGCCAAGTGGACCTATCACGGGAGCGACAAATCGCGGCTGCCGCGTTTGATGCAACCGGGCTTTGCAATTTAGCTGGTTATGCTATGTACGATGGGCCGGAAGCGCTGGAGATGATATTGGCAATGACCAACGCCCATCTCGGTACGAGCGTTGACGAGCATTGGTGGACGGAGTTGGGCAAGGAGATACTGCGCAAGGAGCGGGACTTCAATGCCCGGGCCGGCTTCACGGCTGCGGACGATCGCCTGCCAGATTTCTTTGAGGAGGAGCCGCTGCCGCCGCACGGCACCGTCTTTGACGTCCCGCATGGCGAGCTTGACACGGTTTTTGACTTCTGATGGATTACACAGAACAGATTCGTCCTGGAACAATATTAGGTCTGCCAGGCAAGCCACCTGCAGTTGGCGACCGAGTTGAGATTGCCACCGAGTGAGGGGCGTCGCAATCACAGGCCGCAATATTTATGGGCGACCGTTATGTCCGATCGTGCATAACGCACGCCGTGGATGAAACTGCAATGGAGGGAATCCAGTGACAGGCACATTGAGCGTTCCAGGAAATCTCCGGGCGGCACTTAGTGAGTTCGTCGCGGCAGAGGGCATTCGTGTCGGCGTTGTCCCGACTGATGATAATTGCACCGTGCAGGTTGTCGTGGCGAATGAACGGCGCCGCTGTGGCTTGCGCAAGCTATATCCTGGTGGGTTTATTGCCTGTGAGACCGCCCGGAGCATGGCGGTGAAGCTGGGCATACGGACCAGGCAAATGGGTAAGCTCTTAGACTTTCTGAATATCAAGGTGCGCAATTGCGGCCTGGGGTGCTTTTAGTGATGCTGTGGGTGATTTGCGGCGCAGGGCGTGGCGTAGGCAAGACTCATCTGGCGCAGCGGCTGTGCGAGGTACTGCCCAACTCGGTTTATGCCAAGTGTGGCCACGGTCAGCGCCAGCCGGGCAAGCCGGCTAACTTTTTCAATAACGATGAGGACTTGGCTGTGTTCATTCAGCAATGCGCTGGGACCTACGACCACATTGTGGCTGAATCCAATGGCCGAGCGCGGCGGGGCGAAGGTGATGTCATCATCTTTGTAGAGGGCACTCATTGCCAGACCGATGTTCGCAGTGACGCTGACCTGCTGCGCACCCGAGCGCACTTGCGGGTTGGTGCAAGCGCTTCGGCCCGTGACTGGCGGCGTGTGTTACGGCGGAAGCTACCCAATGGGGACCTGCGTGAAGCTGTCTGCGAGGTGCTGACCGAACAGAAGCACTACCTGGGCGGCTGGGAGCTGGCGGCCCGTACTAAAGTATGGCTTGAGGTGGATGGCATGCATGCCTTCGGTTCTGGGCTGGCGCAGCTTCTGGAGGGTGTGGCACGTACGGGTACTTTGCAGGAAGCAGCGCAGGCCGCACATATTAGCTATCGCCACGCGTGGGATATGATTAAGAGAGCCGAGAAGCGCCTGGGCAAAGAGCTAATCTTGCCCCAGCGGGGAGGCCTTGGCGGTGGGCGCTCAACACTGGCGGCTGATGGGCAGCACCTGCTGGAGGTATTCAAGCGACTCAATCGCGAGGTAGCTGAGTTCGCGGAGTCTCGGTTCGTGGCTTGCCAACAAGAGGAGTCACCTGATGAATGACGCCCCGAAGATGATTGATTCCTTTGGGCGGACCATTGATTATCTGAGAATATCGGTCACTGACCGATGCAATCTGCGCTGCCGATACTGTATGCCTAACGGGCTTACTAAGTTACTCCCCCGTGACTCGATTCTGTCATTCGAGGAGATCGTGGAAGTGGCACGGACCGCCGTTGGCATGGGCTTCACCAAGGTCCGGCTCACCGGTGGCGAGCCGTTGGTGCGCCGCAATATTGAAGAATTGGTGGCAATGCTGGCGAAGATTGAGGGTATTGAGGACTTGGCTATGAGCACGAATGGTATATTGCTCAGCGACTACGCCGAGGCGCTGGCCACCGCCGGACTACACCGGGTCAACGTTAGCCTGGACAGCACCGATCCGCAGCGCTATGCAGAAATCACCGGAGGTGGTGACCTCCGACGAGTGCTGGCGGGGATTGAGGCGGCCCGTGAAGTTGGACTGGAGCCCATAAAACTCAACTGTGTAGTCGCTGAGTCATCTGCCGAACCGGACGCTCTGGCGGTAGCGCGATTTGCCAAGGACAATGACCTGGAAGTACGGTTTATTCATCAGATGGACTTCGCAGCGGGCAAATTCTCGGTGGTGGAGGGCGGCCGTGGCGGCGACTGTCCCCGGTGCAACCGGGTGCGTCTGTCCAGCGATGGTATGGTAAGGCCGTGCCTGTTTTCCGACCTCGCCTTCAGCGTGCGAGAACTGGGAGCTGCCGGGGCTTTGGAGCAGGCTATTCGGAAGAAGCCCGCGGCTGGCGGGCCCTGTGCCCATAACTGGATGCACGGCATCGGAGGATAGTATGGATAATCTATCGCACGTAGATGACCAGGGGCGGGCCAGGATGGTTGATGTGGGGGCCAAGGTTCCTCAGAGACGCCTGGCCCGCGCTCGCGGTGCTATCAGCATTTCGGCGGCAACTGCGGCTTTAATCGCCGAAAACCACATCAAGAAGGGTGATGTACTGACCGTGGCGCAGATCGCAGGCATTCAGGCGGCTAAGCGGACTGCACAGCTTATTCCGCTATGCCATCCTCTGGTATTGGACAAGGTTGATGTGCAACTGCGGCTGGAGGAGAGGCAGGTTGTCGCCAACAGTGAGGTGGCCTGCGTCGGTCGCACCGGCGTGGAGATGGAGGCGCTCACGGCGGTCAGCGTCGCCCTGCTCACAGTCTACGATATGTGCAAAGCCGTGGACAAAGAGATGCGTATTGGCGACATTTTTCTGGTGGAGAAGGTAAAGCGCGATGTCGAAGAACGCTGAAGTCGTCTCAGTAAACATCTCGGCTGAAAAAGGCACGGTCAAGCGTCCCGTACCCGAGATTCGCTTGGACGAGCGGGGCATCATCGGCGATGCCCATGCCGGAGCTTGGCACCGCCAGGTCAGCCTGCTCAGCCAGGATAGCATTGACCGCTTTGCCGCCGAGGTGGCAATTCAATTGTCTCCGGGCGACTTCGGAGAGAATATCGCTCTTCGCGGTATTGACCTGACCACCGTCGCCGTTCTGGACCGTCTCAATATCGGCGAGGTAGAACTGGAGGTCACTCAAATCGGCAAAGAGTGCCACGGGGATACCTGCGCGATATACCGGCAGGTAGGAACCTGCATTATGCCGACGGAGGGGCTGTTCTGCCGCGTCGTGCAGGGCGGCACTATTCAGCCCGGCGACGCCGTCAGGTACCTGCCGCGTCCCCTGAAGTTTCGGATCATTACGCTCAGTGACCGGGCCTTTGCCGGCGAGTACGCGGACCGCAGCGGGCCGCGAGTCAGGGAACTGCTGGAAGCATTTTTGGAGGGCAAGCGTTTCCACCCCCGGATTGAGCAGATCGTTCTGCCTGATGATGCGAAGAGGCTGCGGACTGAGTTGGTTGCCGCCGCGGATGAGGGTGTGGACGTTGTCTTTACTACTGGAGGCACAGGAGTAGGGCCGCGAGATATCACGCCGGAGACGGTAGCTGATCTCTGCGATAAACTCATCCCTGGTATAATGGAAGCCATACGCGTCAAATTCGGAGTCCAAAATCCTAATGCTTTGCTAACTCGGGGGGTCACCGGCGTGCGCGAACAGACTTTGATATACACGCTTCCGGGCAGCGTGAGGGCAGTTGAGGAGTATATGGGAGAAATCCTGCTCACTATGGAACACCTTATCTTAATGTTGCACGGATTGGATGTACATTGATTAGAGGAGGCAAGCGGTGGCCAAGGGCAACCCCGTAGGTCCGAAAGCACTTCCGCAGGAGGCTGTGCAGGCAGTAGAGCCGCTCCGATTCCAGGCTAACGGCGCGGCTCCGGTGATGGCAGAGGACTATGTCGTGGTAGAAGATGTTCTCGTCATAGAGATTGAGGACGTCGGCAGCTACACGCTGCTATGCACTCCCCACGAGACCAGTGCCCTTGCCGTCGGCTTTGCCTTCGCCGAGGGCATTATTTCCGGTATAGACGACATTAGCAGGCTCCATCACTGTGATGATACTCCCGGTGTTATCCGCATAGTATTGGCCAACCCGGCCCAGGTGCCGGGCACGCAACGCAACTTAGTGTGCGGTAGCCGAGAGGCCGTGGAGAGGTTCGTGTCCGAGACGTCTGCCGTCGGGCAATCGTTAAGTGTGACAACCGCCTTGCTGCTGAGCACATTACAGGACATGCAGGCGCAACAGCGCCTTTTCTCTCAGACTGGTGGCACGCACGCGGCCGCTAT
>JALGTJ010000044.1 GCA_029821415.1 Candidatus Zipacnadia bacterium | reverse complement strand
GGCAAGGCCATTATGGCCATACGGTGGATAGAGGTCGCAGCAGCTTCCTCAAAGTGGTCCGCCACGCGCTGCATCGTGGCATCTATCTCGCCGGTCTGTTCGCCGGTGCGGAGCATGCGCAGGGCCATGTCGTCAATATCAGGAGCTTTGCCCAGCGCCTCGGAGAGCTTGTAACCCTTTTGGACCAGGGGCACGGTGCTCGTGAAGCGTCGCTCCAGGATGGAGTTGCCCATAGCAGAGGCCGACAGAGTTACAGCCTGGTCCATCGGCACGCCGGCGGAGTAGGTGTATGACAAGGCGCGGGCGAACTTAGCCAGGGCCAGGCGGCGCACTACGGCACCCAGCAGCGGGAGGTGCAGTTTCATGGAATCGACCATCTCCCGCGACTGTTGACTCCTCGCCATCAGCGAGTGGTAGATAAGATAAGCCAGGTAGATCGGAATGCCCAGCCCCAGTACCCACTTACCGATGTTTTTAATGAATATCCACAAGCCAAGCCATACCGAGCCCGTCAGAGCTTCAATTAACGCCGGGATAGCACTGGGAATGATGATGCAGAAGGCCAAGAGCATCTTGGGATAGAAGGTCTCGCGCATAACCATCTGGCGCAGGCTATAATCGCGCTCCAGGTAGGCGGCGACCTGGGCGAAAGATTCATCCAGCCGCCCGGTTTGCTCGCCCATTGCGATGACAGCGGTCGTCAGTGCGGAGAACTCTTCGGGGTATTTGGCCAGCACCTCCGAGAAGCTGCCCCCGGCTGCTACGTGCTTGGCGCCTTCGTGGATTATCTGACGCAGTTGAGGATAGACGGTACGCTCTTCCAGGACATTAAGAGCCTCGCCCAGGGACATACCGGCCTTGAGCATCGTGGCCAGCTCACGCATCGTTGATGACTTTTGCTCCAGCCGGAAGATAGCAAGCATTAGTTAGGTGAGAGACATAGCTGTTGGCGTGAAGAGTAGCAGATCAAGTGCCGACGGCTACTGTTCCCGGCGTCGTTTGGCCCAACCTTCAATGCTCTTCTGGTGGCTGCGGCTCACGGCTAAGGCATCGGGCGGTACATCTTTGGTTATGACCGACCCCGCTCCAATATAAGCACGGGCACCAATAGTGACGGGCGCAACGATTGCTGCGTCACTGCCCACGAATGCACCATCCCCAATTACCGTGCGGTGTTTGGTCTGTCCGTCGTAGTTGCAGGTGATGACACCGGCCCCGATATTGACATCGGCGCCGACCTGGGCATCGCCCAGATAGCTGAAATGCTTGTCGTAAGTCCGCGGCCCTACCACGCTGCGAACAACCTCGGCATAGCTGCCGATGCGGGCCTGCTCGCGGATGTCACTGTTATCACGGATGTGAGCGAATGGCCCGACTTGCACCTCGTTGCCCAGGCGACTGTCGGTCACCACACTACAATGCTTTATCTGCACCCGATCGCCGATCTGGCAGTTCTCTATGCGCACGTTGCTCTCTATTACGCAATCGCTGCCGACCTGGGTCTGTCCCAGGAGGACCGCTCCCGGCCAAATGACCGTATCCGGGCCAATCTGTACCTCGCAGTCAATAAAGACGGAGGCAGGATGCATCAGCATTACGCCGTCATTCATCAACCGCTGGCGTACGCGGTCGCGGGCAATTTGTTCGGCCTGAGCTTGCTGAGCGCGGGTGTTGATGCCCATTACCTCCTGCCAATCGCCGACGGTGACCGCAGCAACAGTGTGACCCCCATCAAGCAATTCGGGGATGACATCGGTAAGATAGTATTCGCCCTGGACATTGTCAGCATTCAGGCGGGGTAGAGCAGCAAACAATGCTGCAGCCTGGAAGCAGTAGATGCTGGTGTTAATCTCGTTGATCTGCTGCACTTGCGGATCGGCGTCATCGTGCTCCACTATCTGCTTGACATGCCCGTCCTCATCGCGTACCACTCGCCCGTAGCCGGTTGGATCAGGACAGATTGTGGTAAGCACTGTGGCGGCAGCGCCAGATTGTAAATGCTCGCCGGCAAGCTGGCTGAGCGTCTGTGGACGGACCAGGGGGATATCGGCGCAGGTGACAAGCACATCCCCGTGGTAGTCCGCCAGCGCTTCTTCGGCACACATCACTGCATGGCCGGTGCCTTTGCGTTCGGCTTGGTAGACAATCCGCACGTCAGTCTCGGCCAGCACTGTCTGCACCTGCTCGGCTCCCGCCCCAATCACCACGACAATGGGGTCGGCTCCAGCGGCCTGGGCTGTGTCAATGGCGTGGAGAACCAAGGGCTTGCCGCATAGCGGCTGCAGCGCTTTGGGGTACTTGGACTTCAGCCGGGTGCCTTCTCCGGCTGCCAGGATAATGCAGGCTGGTGATGGCATCAATGGCCCGTTATCCTCCGGTTGCAATTAGTCACGGTTCAGTGACAGGGTGTTAATGACTCCTCACTCTGTCCATTTCTTCGTGTGTGTTCTGCTAACCTTCGCAAGAGCGGGGATAGGTTGCTGCTGATGGAAGACGTAGCATTTCCCAGACCACTCAGAATCCGGGGCCCAACTCGTCTGGCTTGCCGTACAAGCCAGCCATCTCTAATAACTGTTTGGTGCCTGTTGCCCCGACCAGCACCCCCCATCCTGGCCCCTGGCGCCAGGCAACTACAGAAAGTTCATCGCTGGCGGTCAGGTAGAACCGCTGCCCACCCTGATTTATGAAGTCAAGTCCGGAGACGTCCAGGCTATCACAGGGCAGGGCAAAGTAGGAAACAAGCGCTCCGGGTCGCGAGTAGATCACCTGGCGGCCACTGCACATCGGCGCATAAATAGCCTGGGCAGGCCCCAATCGCCAGGCCACTTGGGTAGCTTCCGCGCCGGGCTCAGGTCGCTGGCGGACGGCTATTGGCGGGATCAACTGTGCTGTGGCAATGCGGTGAGCCTTGGCCAGGTAGGTCCAGTCCACGGGCCGGGGCATCATCAGTCCGCGGATGCCCACCGCCAGGATGATCATTAGCACACCAGCAGCGCCGAGGGTAGCGAGACGCCGGGTGGGTGTACACTTCGGGCCGATGCTGACCACCTTGCGGGCGACCGCGTCTATTTCATCCAACCGCCGACGTACTCTCTTCCAAAAACCTCTGGGCACTCGAGATAGTGGCTGGTCAGATGCGCCCGCGAGAGCCTTCAGAGAGTAAATTGTCCCGATCTGCCGGCTGCATGAGGGGCAGGTGACGATGTGACGAGCCAGCTTACGTCGCTGCTCTGGGGGCAGTTCGCCGTCGACGAATGCCGACAGAGTCTCAGATGTAACGGAGCATTGTTTGGCCACTTACCCTTACCTCACAAATAGCCACGCTGCCGGGCATAATCCCGTAGGTGCTCAGCTAAAGCTTGTCGTCCTCGCGAGATACGACTGCGCACAGTGCCGAGCGGTATGTTCAGTACTTGTGCAATTTCCCTGTAGCTTAGGTCAAACATGTCGCAAAGAATGACCGTGCTGCGGAACTCTTCTGGTATCTGGGCCAGGGCCTGCTGGACTGGTTCGTCAAGTTCCTGCTCTATGACTATTGTTTCCGGTGGCAAACTGTCAGATTTATGCCATTCCCGGGGAATGGCATCTTCGCCTTCGTCCCATGCTGTAGTCTGGGGCTGGCGAGACTGCTGGCGGCACCGGCTGATATGGGTGGTCGTAACGATCTTCAGCAGCCAGGCCCGGAAGTTTGTGCCCAATTCAAACTGATCAAAAGAGAGGTATGCCTTGACCAAAGCTTCCTGGCTGAGATCCTCAGCATCACTCAAGGTACGCGTCAGCCGGCGAGCGGCATTGAACAGGTCACGCTGGTGACGCTTGGCTAGCCGTTCGAATTCACGCCTGCGTCTACCCGTTAGTTGGCGCATACTCCGATTCCACCCATCTTTCGGCAGATGCGCGCGGCGTGTATTCATAGTTAAGAACGCCGCGCAGCCCTATAACAGTTCCGCCGTCTGTACAGTGCCCGGCCGGCAACCTACTTGCTTGACCACCGTTTGATGAGCGAACGAACTGGATCGCGGATACGCCGGAATATCCGTTCCCCGAGGCTGTGGTGGTTGAGAAACTTCCGCTGCTGTTCGCTAAGCAGGTGGGGAGCCACTTGGTTCTTGAGCTTATATATCCCCCGCCGGTCTTCGTCACAAAGGATGCGGAAGACAAGTGCAACAAGCGGATTGGATCCGGTCATTATGGCACTGGTAAAATCTACTACCACCGGTCGGCCTCTGTCGTCAATGAGTATGTTGTCCAGCTTGTGCAAGTCCCCATGAGCGATGCCACGGCGGTGCAGATTCGTAACTAACTCGGAAAGTAGACGGAAGAAGTCAGCGGATATTTGGGCGGGATCAACGTCCTGCACGTGCTTACTTGGAACATATTCGAGAATGAGTGCATATGGGTCAAGCAAACCGCAGTATCGGGGGACGCCCGGCAGATCTTTGAGTCGCTCATACGCTATCTTCTCGCGGCATGTGAGAAAGCGCCCCAGCAATCGCCCGAAGAGTGATTTGCCTTTGTGGTAATCTTTGACGAGTAGGTCTCTACTATCGCTCCGTATGATCCTGACCTCGGGGCGAGCCCCGTAGCCAGAGCGCAGCGTTTTGGAGGGCAGGCTATCCAATTGTTGGCGGGTCAGTTCGGAAGCTGTCATTGGGCTGTTCTGATCGGCATCTTATCTATTCCGATACTCACCACCGGCGGGCAACCGCTCTATTTTATTCGTTGGCCAGCCTCTTCAAGTACGATAAGTCAGCCGCCAGAGCCTCGCGTTTGCCCTCCCCCTCAATCCAAGAAAACTCCACGGCGATACAGCCGGTGTAGCCTGACTCGCGCAACTGTTTGACCAGTGGCCGGTAGTCTATTGCCCCGTCGCCTAATGGCATGCGCCGGGCATCATCTGCGCCCGTCAACTGGGCATAGTTTTGGGCGTGCATATGGACCACATACGGTAGCACTGTCTGTAATTGCTCAAGAGGTGTTTGTAGTTCGGCGTCCGGCACAACCCGGTAGTTAAGACGGAAGTTGTCGCGCTTAACGGATTCGGTCAGGCGGCGTGCGGCAGCGGCGGAATCGGCGAGCGTGCCACTGTACATCTCTACGGCAAAGGTAATGCCCAGCTTACTGGCCTGATCGCAGGCCTGTTGGCACTGCTCAATGGTGGTCTCCCATACAGCTTCGGTGGCCTGGGCGGAGGGCACGTCAGAGGCCCACACCCGCACTATCTTTGTACCCAGGCAGTGGGCGGTGTGAAGGGTGTCTTCCAGCTCTACGGTGCCTTCCATACGTGTCTTGGTGCAGCCGAACCGCAGATAGGAACCCAGAACTGGCGCCAGCAGACCGCGCTCGTGGATCATGCGTTGGACCGCCTTGACGCGATTCTCGTCGAACTGCTCGGAGATGTGCGGCTCTCGACCCCAGATCTCCACCCCGTCAAAGCCCAGGTCCTCTGCCACATCAAGCACGTGGTCCAGTAGCCTATCGCGGTAGGCGATCGTGCACAGGATTATTTTGATGTCACTGTTCTGGCTTGTGGCCATACCGCCTACATACCCCTGCTTATTCAAGAATGGTAACTTCTATCCTATTTCAACAGGCTGTCCTTCAGCCGCCGACTGGTGTATAGCGGCCAGAATTTCGACATTGTGAACGGCCTCGGCTACCGAGATCAGCGGCTGGCGTCCATCACGGATACAGCCAGCAAAGTGCCGGATACTCTCAATAGCAAAACCCCGAGGTGTGCCGTGTGAGTCAGTCATTACCAGAGGATTGGGCCACTCGCTACGGTCATGAGTATATTTCTGAGAGCTGAGATTGTGGCTGCAATCGGCGTACATTGTACCCTCGGAGCCGACGAGCTGCACTTGAAAGTCAATGACTGAGGGCATAGCATCACCCAGTATCCAACAGTTGTCAAGGTGAACCACTGCCCCGCCGGCAAACTCCAAGATGCTATGGAAGAAGTCCGGTGTGTCCAGCCCCATATCCGCCAACACACCCCGGCGAGCGACCGAGTAGACGCGCACCGCTCTGTCCTGCAGCAACCAGCAGGCCAAGTCGCTAATGTGTGAGCCCAGCCACCAGGTCACGGTAGTCTGGCCGCCCCAACTGAGTAGCTCAGTTGGCACCCAGATCTTGTTGCTCAGGCGGAAGGAGGCCATTTCTATTTCCCCCAGTTCACCGGCCTCTATGGCCTTCTTCATTTCTATAATAGTGGGGTTCCAGCGGTTGTGGAAGTCCACCATCAGGGTGACGCCGGCCTCGTGGACAGTCGCCGCGATGTCATAAGCTTCTTCCAGGCTGGTAGCCATCGGTTTTTCCACTAAGATGTGCTTGCCCGCCTGAGCTGCGGCAATCGCGATGTCATGGTGTAGAAAATCGGGAGTTACCACCGAAACCGCCTGCACCTCGTTCTGAGCGAGTAGTTCTTGATAATCAGTAGTAACAAACGGGATATTGTACTCTTGGGCCCGCCGGTTCAGCAGTTCTTCGTTGATGTCGCATATTCCCGCGACATATACTCCTGGCTCATCTGCCAGAGTCTTCAAGTGGTTCTCGCCCCATGTACCTACTCCCACTACTCCGAAACCGATCTGCTGGTTGCTCACTAGCTTGGCCTCCAAAAACCAAATGTAGTTGCTTCTGCTGGTGGCTGTGCGTCTGCTGTTGCGATTATAGGAGATTGGTCTTAGTGTTGTCAACGGGTTGACGAGTGCTGCGAAAGGTGATAGAGTCGCTGTTCATAGCGATTGCTGCAACGGCAGCTTACTATGTGAGCCATCAATGGGAGGATTTCTGGCTTGTGTTGCTGAACTACCGCCCGCTGGCGCAAGCAAGCGCCCGTTGCACTTAACACGATGACGGTGCTATGACGGAGTGCGAACCAATGATGATCTGGCGCAGAAAATACCAGCCCTGGACAGGTTGCCTTGCTACTCAGCAGTTGCAGCCGGCAGACAGCGGTAGCGCAATCAAGCCCGGAGGCCACCGTGCGCGCCTTCCTGAGCGCGTTGGCCAACGGCAGTACCAAGCGTGCTGCCGAGGCCTTTGATCTTGAGGGCGAGGCGCGAGCGAGTAATGAGGATTGGGATAGTATACCCGCGGGCCAGCGCAAGCTTATCCTCGGACGAATGATTGACCAAAAAGCGCAGCTACTGGCACACTGGGCCGAGAACATCACGCAGGAACCCGATGATATCCAAATGACGGTCCAGGGCAGCCAAGCCACTGCCGTCGTTAGGGTGAATGGGGTTAGTATGCACCTGTTGCTCGTCAAGGATGGTGCTGTCTGGCGAATAAGCGGGATCGGGTAATCCTGGTAGGATCGAACAGCGGCGATGCCACCGGAGGTTCAGTGAATGAATGTAACCGATGACACGCGGGGGTCAGTATCGGAAGAGACGCCCGGGTCTGAAGAACTGGAGATCGAACTTATCGGTGAGCCTCAGCCCACTGAGCAAGCCTCTGGGGAGCTGTTGGAGATTACTGCACAAGATATTGCTGACGACTCTGCGGAGGTTTTGCCGCCCGTATCAGAATTGGATTCGGCACTGGTGGAAGGGACGGCTAACTGGGTTGACATTTCCGCAGTTTGTAGTCAAACTGGTGACGGTTTTGTTGTCCACTTCCAGCAAATAGGACCAGACCGCTTCACCTATGCGGGGGCGCAGCGACGGCGCGAGCCGCAACAAGAGCCTGTGACGGGCGGGAGAAATGTCAAAGGCGAGTTTGACCTCAGCGACTATCCGGGATGTCCCGTCTGTGGAGCACCGGGATTGGTAGTGTGCAGCGGCTGTGGGACGGTCAGTTGTGGGGCTTCGGTGCGACAGACCAAGCAGGGACTGGTGATGACCTGCCCTCACTGCCACAGAGACGGTGAGGTGCAGGCAGGTGGGCCGGGCACACAGGTGTGGGCAACCGGCGGCGTAGAAAAGAAGAAGCGTCAGGATTAGGCAGACACCAGCCGACCTGCCTGTGGCCTTCAAGCGGCCCCGGGAGGTGTTGAGTGCTGGATGGAGAATAAAACGAACTGCACTTCAATACAATGAGGAGGTGACTTACGTGCCTGTTCCAGAAGTAGATGCTGACCTGTGCACCGGATGCGAGTTGTGTGTGGACATTGCGCCTAATACATTTGAGCTCAGCGACGAAGGCATCTCAGTGGTCATTGACCCGGAGGGCGACGACGAGGAGACCATTCAAGAGGCCATTGACTCCTGCCCAGTAGAAGCGATTTCCTGGGCGGAGTAACTCTAACTCGCAGCCGACAAGTGGCTTGCTGCGAAAACAAGCGAGCAGATAGGGCTGCTGCTCGCTTGTTTTTTTGTGGTCGTGGAAAAGTTACCGTTCGTAGCTGGTATTCAGTGTGTTACCTACGCTGTGCTAATTCATCTGTCATTGAGCGACAATTACTGCGGCCTCTGCGACGGCTATCTTTTGCGCGGCGGAGTTGCGAGCTATCACCCGAATCGTATGCTCGCCGGGTGCGCGGCCTGATGCGTTCCACTGGACGCGGTACGGTGGTACATTCGTCAGGGCCAGAATGTGACCGTCTACATAGAATTCTACCAGATTGACATCTAACCCGGTGCCAGCTTGCGCCTCAATGACGACTGGGCCAGTTACCGCCTCCGGGCGGCTGCCCCGCACTATAATGGCCAACTGGCCGTCGGTGAGGTGTGGTGGGCTGACGAGAGCCAGAGGCGTGGTGGTTTGCGATGGGGGGGACTCGCCAGGTTGCGGGAGAGCTGCCAGTGTTATTTGCAGTGAAGCTGGCACTTGGGTCAGGAAGTAACGCCCATCAATAGCCTGCCGGTAACTGTCTAAGACCACCTCGTCGGTCGTCACCGCATAGTCATTATACGCCAGGCCATCGCTGGCAGCATCCACTGAAAACCAGTTGATAAGCACGACGTTCGGGAACTGCTCCGCTATTGCCTGGTACATTCGCTTGATGCTGCTGGCAGCAAAGCTGCTACTAAGCTGGCGGGAAGCCGTGCAGAAGTGAGTGGCACCGTATTCGCAGATTGCTATCGGTTTGTGTGCGCCGTACAGATCGTATACGTAACGCAAGTCATCTATCGGATCGCGCTGCGCGGGCTGGTTAATGTCTCCGTCGTGGTAGAGCACGGCGTAGATGTTCACGCCTACCCAGTCCACATAGTCATCCCCGGGATAGTACAGGGGAATGGTGCGGCGGGGAGTAGCGAAGGGGCACCATACCATAATCACATTGGGTGCCAGGGATTTGACCGTGGTATATACCAACCGCCACTTGCGTATGTACTCATCGGGGTTGCCCGAGTAGGGCATCCAGGTACCGTTCATCTCCGAGGCAAAACGCAGCAGAATCGGCTTCTTTGCCTCGGCGGCGGCCTGCGCCCACCTGTGTAAATACACATCATCGCGGACCTCATCCAGGCCGTTGTTGGGCTCCCAGGCGATATGGGGTAGCGCTCCGTGGCTGTGGACTTTGGCTACCCAGTCGGTGGGGAACGGCTCGCCGTAGCCCAGGTAGCGCATATAGCTGCTATGTTTCTTGCCTACCAGCCGTTCGAACCGGGTGATGTCGCCGGCAACGATAGGATCCTGCTCGATGTAAGCGCCTATGAAGCACTCGGCTTGTACTGGCGCAACTGCCATCGGCAGGCCCAGCACTATCACGGCAGCCGACCATAGCCCCAATTGTTGAATGTGTGCGGATCGGATTCGTTTTCGCATTACAACGATAGGTTGAAGGCCTCGGCAGCGCTGTCGTGTAGCAAGGACTGGGCGATGCAAATGGCCTCGTCCATTGTGTCGTCACCGCGCTCGACTCGCTCGGCCAGCACCTGAGCGATGTTACGGCGGGCTTCGTACAGGTGTCCGTAGACTAGCTCGACGTGGCGCAGGTCGCCACCGAATCCGAGGATCTTATTGGCCGGTATCAGATCCAACCAATCGCGCAGAATCTGCCGAGTACCAGCGGCGGAGATAATGTGCATCCAGGCCAGATCTGCCCAGACATTGGAAAAGTACTTGGCCAGCACCCCGCACTCGCGGGCGTAGGGGTAACCGGCGTGAAACAGGTCAAAGCGGGCCTGCTTGTATTCTAAGAACAGATTAGTCAGCAACGTCGGGTTGGTGTTGGTGACGATGTTGTTCCCGCCGGCCTGGATGCCGGTATGGAAGATGATGGTCATATCATTTTCCATCGCGGCCTGGACGCACTTGTGCAGCATATAGTCCTGCAGCGGCTTGGCCTCGGCCCAGGAAAGCCCCTCGCCCAGGTGATCGAAGATGCGATTGAAAAGCCGCTCGGCCTCCGCACGGGTCACCTTGTCGTACTGGAGAATGCGGCGGTAGGCTTGACCGACTTTCAGGGCCACCGCGCCGTCAGCGTGCATCTGGCTGATATACTCCTGGGTAGCGGCGACCAGATCGTCAAGGGTATGAATGGCGCGGTCGGTGCTTGCCGATAGCTCTTCGAGTTGCTGTTTGGTGCGAGCCTCCATGAACTGGGTAGCGCGGATAGCCGGCACGAACAGTTCCCGATCGCAGTCGGTCCCCACATCGCTGTTGTCCAGCACCGAGATGGCAATGTTGCAGCGTTCCTTAAGTACCTGCTTATACCAGCCAGGTTGATTGGCCTGCCGCATCTTTTCAGTAGCCGCGGTCAGCGTTGCGGCTGAAATCTCGTGGCAATCGAACAGATCTTGGAGGGTTCGTATCCACATCCGCGCGTATGAGCCGTTGCGGATCTTCGGCCAGTATGGCGCCAGCAGCTCCCAGCGTGGAGTGATATCGCCCTGCGGGTCAACAATCTTCTCGGCAACTTCCGGCGGGCAGCCGGCCGCGTGCAGGTCGCCGATTACATAGTTATCAATCATCTCTATGACATCGGTGTCTCTCTTGACCCGTTCCGCCTCCGGCTCGATGTGCTCATGCGAGTCGATTATTTCAATATTCTCAATCTCGGTCAGTATCTCCATAGTCAGCTCTTTGCTATTCACTGAAGCATCCTCCTTGACTTGCTATTGAGCGTTTGGCGGTTGCAACTTGCCTGTACGGTAGGCTTGC
>JALGTJ010000322.1 GCA_029821415.1 Candidatus Zipacnadia bacterium | reverse complement strand
CTTTCCCAATGCGGGTAAGTCAACGCTCATCTCTCATCTCTCGGCGGCTCAGCCTAAGATCGCCAGCTATCCGTTTACCACTCTCCAACCGCAACTGGGTGTGGTGCAGGTCGGCGACGGACGGCAGTTTGTCATCGCAGATATGCCCGGATTAATTGAGGGCGCTCACGCTGGCCGGGGCCTTGGTGACCGATTCCTCCGGCATATTCGCCGTACCCGGCTGCTGCTGCATACGCTGGATGTAGCCGCGGTTGACCAGCGCGATCCGATTGAGGACTATGAGAAGCTGAACGAGGAGCTGGCGGCCTATGACGAGCACGTTGCCGCCTTGCCTCAACTGGTTGCACTGAACAAGATTGACTTGCCTGACAGCGAGGTATTTCTGCCGATATGCCAGCAGTATTTCGCCGAGCGGCAGATACCAGCATATCCTATCTCTGCGGTCACCGGGGCAGGGCTGCCCCAGCTCGTGCGCGCCTTGGCCGAGAAACTGGAGGACCTGGGACCGCGCCCGACGGATCAGCGCAAGCCTCGCACTTACCAGATGCCGCAAGCTGAGGAACGTCCGCTCCAGATATTCCGGGCTGCCGAGGACGTCTTTGTAGTGCGTGGCACTGAGGTTGAACGATTGGTCCAGCGTACTGATTTGAGCAATGAAGATGCCCTGTTGCGTATGCATAGACAACTGCAAGAGATGGGCGTCATCGCTGCTCTGGGTCGAGCTGATGCAAAAGCCGGTGACACGGTTTTCATTGGTGATGTGGAGCTGGAATACCAGCCATGATACGGCAGCACAACGGCAGCAGGACAGCGGCAGCGTAACGGCAGCGCAGGGTGCTGAAGGGAAACCTGCCAGTGAAGATGAACTACTGTGTGTCTGACATCCGGAGGTGAGGCTTAGGATGCCCATCGGCATTATCGGTGGCACGGGATTCTCGCAGCTACCGGGGTTTGATCTGCACCTGGAAGAAGTGACCACGGCTTTCGGCGCGGTTACAGTTCTTAGAGGCAGTATTGCTCAGATTGCCTACCAGGCCAATATCGCCGCTCTGAAGGGCCTCGGCTGTACGCATATCCTCGCTACTAATGCCGTAGGTGGCATCCGCGCGGACATCGAGCCGGGCCATCTGGTCGTGCCCGACCAGTTTCTGGATTTTACGAAGCAGCGGCCACTTACTCTATCCGAAGGTACCGACGAGGAGATACCTCACATTGACGTCACCAACCCCTATTGCAGCTACCTGCGCCGATTGATCGCCGAGCAGGCCGGGGAAGCCGGTCTGGTTGTGCACCAGGATGTCGTCTACGTCTGCACCGAGGGGCCACGGTTCGAGACGCCAGCGGAGATTCAGATGTTCGCCCAACTGGGCGGCGATGTCGTGGGAATGACCGGAGTGCCTGAAGTGGTGCTGGCCCGCGAGGCCGAGATATGCTACGCCAGCGTGGGGGTAGTGACCAACTACGCCGCGGGTATCACAGGCGAGACGCTAACGACTGACGAGGTTCGCGAACTGATGGACCAGCTTCGCCCTGACCTGCTTGCCTTGCTGAGCGAAGCAATAACGCGGCTGGACGCCAACGCAGATTGCCTGTGTCCGTTTAAGTAGCCCCGGGGCTGGAGATTTGGCTCTTCAGTGCCTCAGTCTGTTTGGTAATCAGTTGGACCTCCACCAACAGTTGTTCCAGTTCGGCACGATTCATTTGTTCTCGCTTCTGGTAGCGGTCGTTGAGCGAGCGCCATGCCATTAGCATCTCTTCGAGCATCTCCCGTATCTGCTCCTTGTTGCTACTGTCGGGCATCTTCGCCCAGTTGACCAGGGCATCGCCCAGCTTCTGTTCAGCCTCCGTCAGGGCAGCAGACACAGGGGGGATCTCTACTGGATATGGCGCTGACCGCCAGCGCACAATCCCCTCGTGGTCAGTCAGTGAGAAGGTGACGGTACCGAAGCCATCCTGCTTTACCAGATAGGGCACAGACACCTGCTGGGTGGTCGTGGCCAGCGGCTGCTTTACCGAGCCAAAGAAGTGGCAGTTTGTACAGTGGCCGAAACGAGATGAAAGCGGTGTTCTGCCCCAGCCACATCGCCCCCAGGTCATCTATTGTTACCCGACAGGGACGACCTCCGAAGATCAAGCTGCCGAAGTTCTGCGGTTCGTGGAAGCTCTTATTATGGTATCCCCAACTGCTGAGCACATCAGCTCGCGCGGCATTGCGACCCACCTCCAGAATCCACTTGTCCCCGGGGCGCGGTGCAACCTGATTGGCAAACGGCAGCCGTATCTCAACACTCCAACCGTCATCCTGGACTGTTGCCGCTGCATCCCATTGGAAATCCTCGGTTACGATGCGGTCATAGGAGTCATACTTGGTGCCCAAGGCGTTGACTGCCAGGTGAGCGTAGTCCTGGCGCTCCCCGGAGGTGTCAATAAATAGCTCCAGGCAGTCATCGCGCCATACCTCGCCATCCCGCTGGATTACCTCACGACGAAGCTGTTGCGGCTTGGGATCAAAAAGCTTGGCCCCCACATACAGAGCTTCCTTGGTATAGCCGAGGTAGACAACAGTAGGCAGTGGAGCGCAAGCCCGCCCGCCCAGAGTGATGAAATCACTGAGCACGGCTGCCTGGCCCCATTCCCGCCGGTCCACAGTACCATCAATCTCCGGAGCCTTATCCAGTAGAGCAACTGAGACAACGGGGGGAGTGTAGAACTCAGCAGCCTGAGCATAGGGGCAGGCTACGATCAGCAACGCAGCAATCATCGCGGCCTTGTGGACGCTCATTACTATGCCCTCCCGGGTAGTTATCCGCGCTGGCAAAGAGGTTCGCGGCATACAGCCTCCTCACCTCCTAAGCGGGATGGCCAACTGGAATTACCAGCAGCGGAGCGTGCTCGGCGGGCAAGCCCAGTACCTCCGTGACCTGCGTGTCACTGAACGCTCCGACCATCACCGAGCCCAGCTTCAGACCTACCGCCTGCAAGCAGAGGTTCTCGCCGGCAGCACCGACTTCCATGTGTACGTATTGGTCGGCTCGCTCACCGTATTTGGCACGAGTCCGCGAGAAAAGAAGTCTTGTCCCAGACAGGCTTGAGACAATTCGGCCCTGCGGTCACCGCTCAGATGTAGCCGCATTCGGTGGCCCTGCGGCTGGTAGTGATACACGCCCTCTGGCGTAACCACGTACAGCTCCAGCGGATAGAATGCGCCAGCCGACGGTGCCGCCCGGAATCCCCACTGCGGGTCAGTTATGCCCTGTGCGGCCCACAGCAGTTGCCCGATCTCGCTTGGGGTGAGCGGCTGATCAGTGAATGAGCGGATGGAGCGGCGCTGAGCGAGGACCTGCTCAATACTTTTGGCCCCGGTTGTCTGCGGTGGTGGCAATTGCGTTACTGCACCTTGCTGAGCAGTGGAACTGGTGTCGCCAATGCAGTGCATTGCCACCAAGCCCGCCGTGAGTACAATGATAAAGACAATGACGGTAATAGTGTGTATTGTCTGCCACCTCCAGCTACAGTCTTCTGGCCCTCTTACGGCTGCTCCAGGGCATCAGCAACTATGCGCAGAATCTGCTCGTGCCAGGACAGCAGCGCCTGGGGCCTGCGGTCAAAATAGTGGAAGTTTACGAACAACTCCGGGACTGGGTTGATAAGTTCTTGGAGTTGTTGGGCTGCCTCGCCGCTGATGCGTCCCTCATCAATCATCTGCTGAACCGCCCGCAGCAGCGCGATATCCTCCAGCGCCGCGCGCGTGACCTTCAGGCGCAGCGAGGGCAGCACGGGGCCACCTGTGGTGCGCGGCGGATAAACCCGGAAGGTGACCTTCAGGCGCAGCGAGGGCAGCACGGGGCCACCTGTGGTGCGCGGCGGATAAACCCGGAAGTTATTGCCATTGTGAATGCCGGCGTAGGGGAATCCGCTGGGCTGGTCAGGCAGTTGCAGCGTTTCCCAGAAGTCCTCTTTCAGACCTGCGGCAGAGAAACCGGCCCAGGTGAAGACGCCTTTAGCGCCATAATGGTAGGACATAATCAGCGCCAGACGGTGCTCAAGAGCCGGATTATCTATCTGCATATTAGGCGCCATCACCAGCGGGGCGCGCATCTGCCAGCGCACCGGCAGATGGCAGTAGTAGTGCCACAGTTCCGGCTCTTTGATATTGCGGTGCTGTTCCGGGTCGTAACGATGTGAGGAAACATCAGTCATCCAGATGTCGCAGCCCTGAGCCATATTCTCATGCCACTCGGAAGCCAGATAGACCCGCAGGCCCGGGTATTTTTTGTGAATCATCTGGCAAAACGGTATGTTGCTGCTGGCAAAGGTCTCGTCATCAGGCTCGTCGGCATTACTGTAGACGATCGCCTGATCCAGCCAGCCCTGAGCTTTTACGTGCTCATATAGCGCCGGCATCTGCTCGTCGCCTCGCCAGCCGATGTCAAAGAGCTTCATCCCCCGCTCGGCCAGATATTGGTGCAGTTGGTCAAACTTGCTGGGGTCCTCGGCATCCCAGAAATGGCGCAGGGCATCAATCGGGTACATGTGGTGGGCCAGCACCATCCCGCACAT
>JALGTJ010000043.1 GCA_029821415.1 Candidatus Zipacnadia bacterium | reverse complement strand
CAGAGGGTATCCACAGTACTGATAGGGAGACCACAGCGGCAGCTCGCCTCCACGCAATCCTCGCCGTAGCAGCACTCGCCACGGGTAGAACTGCGCCACACTGTCCCACAGCAGCGGATCCCATTGGCGGGTAGACAGCGCAGGCGTCTCAGTTCCACGCCACGGATACATCAGCTTCTGATGCTGGACGGTAGCGGGAACCCTACCTAAGAAAAGGCACGGCGTCCAGAAGCCGGCAGCAACGGCAACCAAAATGGCACCTGCGACCAGTGGCAGATATTTGCCGTTGCTGCGTTGGGCCACTCGTATTCCTCCGGCAGTGACAAAATGCCGACAGGGCCGTTACCCCTGATTGATCGGCCTTTCCAGGCTAGCAGTGTCAAGGCTGCCTCCTGGGCTTGGCTGGGGAGCTTTGTAGCTGGCGGATAGCACCAATACTCCGATGCAGATTATAGCCAAGCCAACAAGTCGCAATGCCGGCACCGTTTCCTTTAGAATAAGCCACGCCAGGAAGGTGACAAAGACGTAGTTTATCGCAACAAAGGGGTAAGCATAGCTTACATCCAGTCGCGACAGCACGAACAAATACATTAGGGAACTGACGCCGTATGCAACAAAGCCAGCCAATACATACCAGTTGCGGAACATCGCCGTGACAACCACGAATGGCGTTTGCGAGCCCAGCTTGCCCAGACCGAATTTCAGGCAGATCTGCCCGGCGGCCCCTAACATTATGGCCATCAGTAAAACTGCCAGCGCAATCCACATAACTGATCTCCGTTTGTCCGTTTTGCTGGTATGGCTCATTGTCTTAGTATTCATCAACACTATCAGGCAAGGCCGCAGCTACAAAGCTGTAGCTGCGGCTCATTACACGGATATAACCACCGCCCCATCATAAAAAGTCAGGTGACCGCCATTCAATAATGGTGATTCTGTGGGGCATTGTCTCCGGAATTGCCTATCCTGCGCTTATCAATTCCGCAGCCAGATCAACAGCCGAAGCTGCATCGGGCGCATAGCCGTCGGCACCGATCTCGTCGGCATAATCCTGAGTAACCGGTGCTCCGCCAATCATAACCTTGACTTTGTCGCGCATACCGGCGCCTTCCAGCGCATCAATCGTGTCCTTCATTCCTGGCATTGTTGTAGTCAACAATGCTGACATAGCCACGATATTGGGCGAGTGTTCATCAACTGCCTCAACGAACTGGTCTGGCGGGATATCCACGCCCAAGTCGATCATCTCATACCCTCCCCCCTCCAACATCATGGCAACAAGGTTCTTACCAATGTCGTGTAGGTCGCCCTGGACTGTGCCAATCACAACTCGGCCACGCGGCTCGATTCCGCTCTCCGTCAACAATGGCTTTACGACGTCCATACCCGCATGCATTGCGCGGGCAGCAATCAACACCTCCGGGACATAGAACTCGTTGGCCTTGAACCTGCGCCCCACCTCGTTCATTCCTACAATCATACCTTCATTGACAATGGACTCGGGGGGAACCCCTTCATCAACTGCCTCCTGAGCCAGCCGCACCGCCTCGTCACGATCACCGTTAATTACTGCCTCTGCTAGAGCTTGTAGGTCTGCCATCAGTCATCCTCCCATTACAACTAGACTTGTCTTAGAAAATGCCTGCTGCTCGACAACCAGCAGGTTCGTTACCGACCTGTGCAATACCTTCTTATCCTATGGAAATGTCATATACTCGGCAAATCGGTCCTGAAAATCGGAGCTGCGAAACAGTTCAATATGCTCGGCCATCTCCGCCACCTGGCGGGCATAGTCGCGTTCATGCTTTGAGACCAGTGCCAAAATCGCTCCAACTCCAGCCGCATTGCCAATTCCCACTATTTTATCCTCTATCACTTCAGGAAGCAACCCTATTCGTAGCGCGCTGGCCGGATTAATGAAGTTGCCGAAGGCGCCAGCAATGAGTGCCTCGTCCAAGTCGTGCGGTCCTAAGTTAGCCATCTCAAGCAACATCTCTGTTGAGGCCCGAATCGCGCTCTTGGCCAGTTGAATCTCACGGACATCTCGCTGGGTTAGCACTACGGGCCCGTTTGCGCTTTGTCCAGCATCGGCCAGAACTACATGACGTTCGTTGCCTTCGCCCTCCACCCGCCTTGCCGCGGCGCTGGACAACGCCCCGCTACTCCGGCTGTCAACTATATGCCCCCTTGCATCCACCAACCCTAATTCCAGGAGCACCGCCATCGCATCAAAAAGCCCCGAGCCGCAAATACCCCGGGCGGGCTGGTCATCAATTGTATGCACTACCAGGTCATCGCCGTTCAGAAACACTTCATCTATGGCGCCCGGAGCTGCTCTCATTCCCTGGTGGATCTGAGCGCCCTCAAAGGCCGGACCCGCCGCGCAGGAGGCAGTCAGCAGCCGCTCGCCAGACCATAGCGCTATTTCACCATTAGTCCCGATATCTATTGCCAGCGTGGGACGGTCGCGCCGTGTCAGCTCACTGGCCACAATCACACCGACAGTGTCGGCACCCACAAATCCGGCTATGCATGGCAGGCAAAAAACGTTGCCCTGCGGGTTCATCTCCAGACCAAGCCGATCTGCGGATACGCTGAACGACTCCGCAGTCACCGGCACATAGGGACTTTGTGCCAGATAGCGTGGCTCCAGGCCCAGAAAGACGTGGTGCATACAGGTATTGCCAACTATCGTTGCCTCATAGACATCGGCAGGGGTAGCGTCAACCTCCGCCACGGCTTGGCCAATAAGGCGATTGATGGCTGCCACAATCGCGTCCCGTAGCGTGGTCAAGCCGTCATCGTGGCTATTAGCATATTGGATACGTGAGATAACATCTGCGCCGAACTTCGTCTGCGGATTCTGGCCAGCCGCCGTAACCAGGTGTTTCCCTGTCTCCAAATCCACCAGATAGACTGCCACCGTGGAGGTACCAATGTCCACTGCAACCCCCAAAGCTGGCGACCGCTTAGAGGCTGGCCTTACGTCCACAACTTGGCTGCCAACCGTGGTTACCGCGATCTGCTGATCTTCGGCCCGTAGCGCAGTGGCCAAACTACGCAAACACTGCACCGTGGCCGTCAGGTCGGAGGGCTGCTCCGTCATCGCATCCGCCAATCTTCGCAAATCACTGCGTTGGTCGTCGATACTGGGGGCGGGAACATTAAGGTCGTAATGCCGGACGTTGGGCGCCAGTGGTACTAAACGTACCGATTCAGCCGTCAGAGCCTTGCGAACAACAACTTCTTGTACGCTCGGCAGACGAACAACTGCATCACCAAGCAACTTGGTCTGGCAGGCCAGGCGTACACCCTCTTCGATAAGTTCCCGACCCAGGAGCTTTCTTTCCTGTGAGGTAAGCTCACTGACCATACCATTGGCAACGACAACCTGGCACTCCCCGCAAGTGCCCTGCCCGCCGCAGGAGCCAGCTATCTCCACGCCAGCTTGCTGACCAGCCTCCAACAGATTAGTGCCGACAGGGACTGTTGCCCTCACCCCTGCCGGCTCAAAGGTCACCGTAACGTAACCAGACATGCGTGGGTATATCCCTCCAAGCCTGTTGCCGATCAATAATAAGTCAATTGCTTCTGGGCATCTGCCGCTTCTTTACTACTGCGATCAATCGCCACAACCTTCTCAAACAACGGACGTGCCGCGTCGTATTCGCCCAGCATAGTATACAGCATCGCCCAATCGTAGAGTATGCGCTGATGGTTAGGCGCCAGTTCGGCAGCCCGCCGAAAACACTCACCAGCTAGTTCAAAATCACCCTGGTTCATCACTACATGAGCCAGCCCCCACCACCCCAACGGCTCACCAGGCTCATCGGCCACGACCTGCTGGTACAGCTCGCGCGCCTCTTCGTACTGCCCGTTGCGGCGCAACTCATCGGCTTTCTGCAACATTTGAGTCATAAGGAGCTCCCCATTACAGCGATCCGTTATTTTATCAGGGCTTGCCGTGGAACATTGACTCAAACATCAACAGACTCGAACCGTGCACCTTTGTTCAATCGCGCTCCTCGCGCGAAGTCAGCAGCCGGCATCTCTCGCCGTCCCGCCGCCTGCAACCGTGTAACCAATACCCCTCCTGGCTTGGCTTGCACTACGAAGCCCTCTTCAGGCCTTATTTCCGTAATCTGCCCGCAATCTCCTTCTTCAAGATCCGTTTGGGTAATGGGCCTGGCGCTGGTTATCTTAATTCGTTGGTCACCCAGCCAACAGACACTACCCGGCCATGGATAGCACGCTCGGATCTGATTGACAATATCCTGCGCTGGCCGGCACCAGTCAATGTTCCCGTCCTCCTTGCTTAGTGGAGGCGCATAAGTCGCCGCCGCGTGATCCTGAGGCCGCCCGGTCACTTCGCCACTCGCAATTAACTCCAATGCCTCCAGCAATAAAGGAACGCCCACCTCGGTAAGACGCTGCGTGAGTGTTGCGGTATTGTCATCAGGCTCGATAGGGATACTCCGCTGGAGAATAATGTCCCCGGCATCAAGCTCTCGGGCTATATTCTGCACCGTAACCCCTGTTTCTGTCAAGCCCTGCAGCAAGGCACGCTGCACCGGCGCAGCGCCGCGCAACTGGGGCAGCAAGGAGTAGTGAACATTCACCGCCGCCTGTTTGGGCATCTCAATGATACTCGGTGGCAGGATACGTCCGTATGCTACCACCACGAAGACATCGGCTGCCCACTGCCGTAGCTGCTCCTGAAATTCACAGCCTCGTAGATCTTCGGGCTGCAGCACCGGCAGCCCCAGCTTGACAGCTTCCTCCTTCACTGGCGGCGCGCTGAGCTTATGGTGTCGCCCCTTAGGCCGATCCGGCTGGGTCACCACTCCCACTATCTTATGGCGATCGGCCAGTGGCGAAAGATACTGTATGGCCAGCCTGGGCGTGCCCCAGAAAACCACTCTCACTGTTGGGCTTCCTCCTTGGCTTGCCGCTTGGCCCGCAGCCGGGCGAACCGCCGCTTAGCCTCTTCAATAGTGGTCTCCTCCAGCCGATAACCATCTTCAGCTTCAGGATCAGGAATCAACCAACAAAGCGTATCAGCGGCAGCCCTGTCCACAAATAGGATGCTGTTAAGGTGGTCAATCTCATGCTCAAAGACTCGGGCCAGTAGCCCTGTCGCCTCGATCGTTATGTCTTTCCCTTCGGGAGTCATCGCCTCCACAACAACCTGAGCAGAACGTTGTACCTGGCCCCTCAGGCTCGGCAAGCTCAAACAACCCTCCATCCCCTCTTGGATACCCTCGGCCGCGATGATGCGAGGGTTTATCAAGCGAAAGACCTCGGTGCCCTCTTCGGTGTCAGACCGTGCTACAATAACCCGTGCTAGCGAGCCGACCTGAGGAGCAGCCAACCCCACGCCTTCATTCTCGCACATTGCGGCGACCATCTGTTCAATTAGGTCATACAGCCTGCCATCCAACTCACGAACTTGCTTTGCCTTTGTACGCAGCACCGGGTCTCCATATATCCTGATTGACGGTTTCGGCACAATCGGTCACTCCCTAACAGAAGCTGCTTCACATCATATCCATGGGTTCAACGTCATATATTACCTGTGTGGAGCCAGTGTCAGCCAGACACTCCTGCAGGTCTCGAACTGTTTGATTCAACCGCTCCATATCAATCGCCTTCAGAAGCATCTGGTAGCGGTATCGGCCTCGCAGTTTGTGCAAAGGTGCGGGTGCCGGCCCTAAGAACTGGACATCGCCTGTCTTGAAGAAGACTCCCATATCCTGCAGGCAAACTGCTGCCCGCCGCGCGGTGTTGAGAGCTTTCTGCTCGTCTTCATCCTGAAAAACAATATTGGCCAACTCCACAAAGGGCGGATATAGGTTATGACGACGCGCCCTAATCTCTTGTTCGTAGAATGCCACATAGTCATGCTTTTGCGCTGCGACGATGGCATAGTGATCGGGATTGTACGTCTGCACCAGCACCTCGCCGGGCTTTTCCGCCCGGCCCGCTCGCCCTGCCACCTGGGTGAGCAACTGGAAGGTCCGCTCGGCTGCACGGAAGTCGGGCGTGTACAGCCCGACATCGGCGTTCAACACGCCCACCAGCGTCACGTTCGCCAAATCGAGCCCCTTGGCAACCATCTGTGTACCCACCAGAATGTCAGCCTCGCCGCGGGCAAACGAACGCAGAATATCCCCATGGGCACCCTTGCGTCCGACGGTATCTCGATCCATCCGCGCAACGGTAACTCCTGCAAATTCCCGCTCCACCTGATCGGCAACTCGTTCGGTACCCAGACCATGAAATCCGATCTCGTAGCTCTCGCAGTTCGGACACACATCGGGCACTGGCACGCTATAGTCGCAGTGGTGGCAGCGCATCTGCCGACTGCCATGGTGGTAAGTCAGTGATACAGCACAGTTCGGACAACGGAGCACATAGCCACAATCACGACACATCACAAACGTGGAAAAGCCCCGACGATTCAAAAACAGAATGGTCTGCTCGCCACGCTGAAGCCGGTCGGCGATCGCTTCCAGCATCATCTGGCTAAAGCTGCCTCCCTTGCCCATTAAGGTCTCGTGGCGTAAGTCAATGACCCGAACCGGAGGAAGAGGGTGATTGTCAATTCTCTCCGGCAAGCTCACCAGAGAAAGCCCGTCCTCATGACAAGCGTGGTAGTATGCTTCCACCGAGGGTGTAGCCGACCCCATCAGCAGGACCGCGTTGCTACGCCGAGCTCGCTCGGCAGCCACCGCTGTCGCCAGGTAGCGGGGTGTACTCTCTTGCTTATAAGCATGCTCATGCTCTTCGTCAACCACAACAATGCCCAGATTCTGAGAAGGAGCGAAGATCGTAGCGCTCGCCGGCACTCAGCGCGCTATGCAGCAGGGCCAAGCTGTCTCCAAAACGGGCCCGAAACCGTCCCACCATCTGCGGGGTAAGCGCAATTTCCGGCACCAGCACAATGGCACTTCGCCCCTCGGCCCGCGCCGCCTCGATAGCCTGCAGATAGACCTCAGTCTTGCCGCTGGCCGTCACCCCGTGCAGCAGGAGCGCCTCATAGCGCCGCGCCTGTATCGCATCACATACCCGCTGGAGAATTCCATATTGAGCCTGCGTGGGCGTGAGGGCCTGAACGTCCACATTGCCTAAGCCGGGTTCCTCGGGAATCCGATGAATTCGCTGCTCGCTTACGCGCACGAGCCCCTTTTCAGCCAGCGCCGCCACTGCACTGCGCGACAGTTCAGCAACTGGTATCGGCCTGTCTGATTCTCTGAGGACACGGATAATCTCTGCTTGGCGCGGGGCTATCGCCGATAACTGCTCAATCACTCCCGCCCAATCTATATGGTCATCATCGCGCAGCCGGACGACCTGCCGAGTTCGGCGGCCAGCTATTGGGCGACCAAATCCGCGACGCTTTTCCACCAGGCCCTTCTCTTCCAGACCGCGCACCGCCGACAGTACTGCAGCACGAGACAGCTTACCGGCAGCGGCCTGCTGGGCCTGCTGAATTAGATTGTCAAGATCCGCTTCCCCACCACTGTTGCACAGCAAATCAAATATCTGCGCCTGGCGCGGCGCCCGCGATAATTGGCCAGGCTCAACCTGCTGGCCTTCATCAGTTAACACAATGGTAGTAAACCGCGACCGCGAGACTCCTGGCGGAGTAACCAGACGCAGCGCTTCACGGAGCGAACAGCAGTAACGCTGGGCCACCCAGCGGGCCAAATTGAGCTGCTCCTCATCAAACAGCGGCCGGTCATCCAGCAGCTTAATGATACTTTTCAACTTCGCCGGAGGCCTCTGGTCAGTAAATCCAACTACATCCCCGACCAACTTCTGGGGGCCGAATGGGACCAGCACCCGACTCCCGATTCTAATGCTCTCAACTAATAGAGATGGGATCGTATATGTGAAAGGCCGATCCACGCCACGCGCGGCACGGTCAATAAGAACCTGGGCATAAGTCTCGCTGGAGCCAAGCAAGTTGCCTTGTTGTTGGCTCAAGCTGTTCAGAGTCCCGCCTTCTCCCGTAACAGGTCTACTGCGTCCAGCCGCTCCCATGTGAAGTCAGGCTCATTGCGACCGAAATGACCATAAGCGGCAGTCGCTTTATAGATGGGCCGTCGTAGGTCAAGGTGTTTGATGATCCCTCGGGGGCTTAGGTCAAAACTATCTATCACTATCTCATTAATCCGCTCTTCAGGTATTTTGTTGGTACCGAAGCAGAATGTGTCGAAGGAAAAGGGCGAAACTTCCCCGATAGCATAGGCGATATGCACCTCACAGCGCTCCGCTAACCCGGCTGCCACGATGTTCTTGGCCAGGTAACGCATCATATAGGCCGCACTGCGGTCCACTTTGGTGGGGTCCTTGCCGCTGAAGGCCCCGCCACC
>JALGTJ010000042.1 GCA_029821415.1 Candidatus Zipacnadia bacterium | reverse complement strand
CGCTTCTGATACTCCTCGTTGATATCGTTCTCCAACTGTCTTATCTGCTGCTGCCGAGCAATCATACCTTCCCGCAAAGTGCTGAATTGGTCAGCTTCTTCGGTGGTGCGTGGCACCTTTGATTCCAGCTCGCGGAAGGTTTGTTCCTTTTGTGCCGAGAGAGCAGCCAGCTCATCCAAACGCTTGAGCTTGTCGTCAGGAATGGGCTTGGGCTGGTCAAGAATTGCCAGAACCTCATTGAAATTATCCTCAGAAAGGAAGATATAGTCCTGCAGAGACACCAGGTAGTCGTGACGACCAGTCAGCCATGCCTTCAGCTCGGCGTCCTTCTTCTGCAAGGCTTGGTATTCGTTGCTGACTGCCGATATGTCAACAAACGCTACCCTGGCGCCAGCAGGCGGCTGAGGCTCTGCCTCTTGTCCGCGGGCCGCCATCAGTCCGGTCAACAGTGGTATACTTATCGCGATGGCTAACGTAACAGTGCGCTGAGGCAATGTCATTAGTTGTGGCCTCCTTATAGTTCACCTCAGACAAAGATCCGTGACTTGCAACTACCCGACGGTCCTTCTTCGGCTCACCCCGCCGCGCAGCACCGGGAACGTGGGAGCAAAAAAGCACAAACTGGTGCCCGCCGACAATATTCAGAAAGTATGTCCAAAGCCGAAATGAGTTTGGCTGCCGTCTTCGCCGAAGCCGAAGTCCAGGCGTAGCGGCCCCAGAGGGGTGATGGCGCGGATGCCGAAGCCCACACCGACGTGAACGTCAAGATTCTGGTCATCAGCACTAATGATAAAGCCAGGCACCTCGGTGCGGAATACTCCACCAAAGGCATCGCCAGCATCCATAAACCCCACCAGGGTAAGGCTCTTGCTCAGGCTATAGCGGTATTCAGCGTTGAACAGCGCGAGGCTCTCCCCACGGAATCGGTCCTGCTCGTAGCCACGCAGAGAGCGGCCGCCGCCCACCGTGAAGGAATCGAACAGGGGAATATTGCCAGTGGTGGTACCTATCGTCAGGCGTAGGGCGATTACGTCTTTATCGCCTCGCACGCCGAAGTAGCGCCTGTGGTCCAAGCTGTACCGTTGATAAGTACTCTCGCCGCCCAGCAGACTGCCGGCTAGCTCCAGGCTTATGCTCTGGTAACTACCACGAGTGGGGTTGGCAATAATATCGCGGCTGTCGCGCTGCCAGCCGAGGGTGACGCTGTTGACCCGGCCACCCGGATGCAGCGGAGCCGCCACGATGAGCGGGTCGTTGGTGTCACCGGGCGGAGGCGGCTCGGGCCCGGGTATAGCCATAGTGCCCACCGGATAGCCCAGGTTGCGGGTGCCCTGCAAGAAAGAGCTGGATACCTGCTCACTGCGCAGGCCAATGCTAGCTCGTTCGGTGTCGGTCATTGGCCGGCTCAAGGTAACCGTAGCGCCGACGCGGCGTTCTTCAAACTGATCTTCAGCTAAGCTTACTGCTGTACCCCCCACGAAACGACGTTGACGTTGCGTGTCAAAGACACTCAGGTCCACAGCAGTATCGTGTGAGTCCAAATAGGGCTCATAGAACTTAAAGTCGTAGCTGGTGCGACCGCCCAGTTCGACATCCAGTGAAATACGCTCGGCGCGACCGCGCAGATTATTCTCAGCCACCGAGATCATGGCCACAAAGTTATCCAATTCGCTATAGGCACCAGCCACCGAGACCATTCCAGTCGGCTTCTCCTCAATCTGTATGACCGGAATTACCGCCTTGGCCGGCTCTTTCTTACCCGGGCGCAGATCCAACTTGACGTCAGCGAACAGCCCCATATTGTAGATGCGATTAATATCATCAGCAATTTTCTTCTGCTGAAATAGTTCGCCGACTTGAGTTCTTATCTGGCGGCGCACTACCCACTCCTTAGTCTTCTTCAGCCCCTCAATAGTGATGTCTTCAATAGTGGCTTCGTTGATGACAAAAGTGAGGCCACCGAACTCATCAACTTTGACGTCGGCGACTTGGGCAATGTAGCCCTGCTGAGAGTAGTAATCTTCGATACGCCGCACATCCCGCCGGATAGCCTCGGCCGCAATTATGTGGCCAACCTTGCTGAAGATCGTCTCTTTGAGCTGGGCATCGGTGATTACGGTATTGCCGACAAAGATGATCTGCTCAATGCGCTGGCGCTCGACGACACTGATGGTCACATTGACATTTTCGCCGACCTGCTCGTAAGAGACGGCCACAGTGTCAAAGTAGCCCAGAGCAGCAACTGCCTTGCGGGCAGCCTCGGCCTTCTCCGTGGTGTAGGGCTCACCTATCTTTAGAATGTCTTTTACTGCGTCCAGAATAACGTCCGCCGAGATATATTGATTGCCCGCGACAGTGACATCGGCTATAAGTGGCTCTTCCTGGGCAGTGACCGGCGCCAGTCCACCTGCGGATACGATGCAGAACGCGAGTATAGATAAAACAAGGTTTCGACGAGACTTAACCAACCACATAGTTTGTCTCCTCTATATAGTATCGACAGCGTAACAGCGAACAAGTAGCAGGCTCGCACCGGCCACACCATCATTTCGCTGCCGTACGACTGTTCCCTTCCCGCTGGACACTCCGGTTGCCCTATTGCGGTTCAATGTAGGCCTGTAATTGCTCGCGCAGGATACTCCGCGCCCGAAACAGCCGTGACTTGACTGCTGCTAAACTACAGCCGAGAACCTGAGCAATTTCTTCGTATGACAGCCCCTCGTAGTCACGCAGAATAACCACTTCTTTGTAGTCCCTACGCAACTTGGTAACATAGTGAGCGATCAGCTCGCCTAACTCCTTACTCTCCACCAGGCGTTCAGGTACTTGCGACCAGTCTTTGATATGACGGGAGTGGCCCTCTCCGTGATCATCTTCTACAGGCTGATCCAGCGAATACTTTTTGGTTTGTCGGTATCGCCCAATAGTCTCCAGGCGATTTCTAGTCAGGTTAACAGCAATGCGATACAACCAGGTATAGACCTGACTTTCTCCACGAAAGTCACCCCAGGCGCGGTAGGCATTGACAAAGGTATCCTGGGTGAGATCCTCAGCCTCCTCGGGATCCTCCAGCATCCGATATATCACGCTGTAGACACGCTGGTAGTTATCCTGAATAACTTTATGAAATTCCGCCGGGCTACGCTGCTCGCTCACTGACAGGCTCTGTAGGCTCCAAGCTATTATGAATGTTGAAGCAATTATACCACAGATGCCCGTCCGCTTGCCATTAAGACGGCGCCAGAGCGGGCGCTTGCTGAATAGTTAGACAATCAATGGCGCAACCAGTTCCCCCAGAAAGAAACCTCAGGTGGAAGAATGGGCACAATTGCCTGAGGACAATCCACATAGGGATGGTATCAGAAGCTACGGGTATAACTGATACGGAATTGGGTGTCGTTTTCCTCATTGGTCGTGAAGCTGACCCGGAACTTGCGGGGTAGTTCGTAGGAAAGCCCCAGATCCCATTCATCTTCGGTCTCTGAGATGACGGTGTGCCGGTAGCTCACCAGCAGGTCCTCCATCACATATTTGCCAATGCGCACATCAACCGGCTGATCAAATCCAAACATTACCGTGAACTGGTCAAGCCCCAGAGCTTGTTTGATCTGCTCTTCAATGGGGCGGAATACAGCCGTCCGGAATCCGGCAGCTAACAGCCCGGTGAATTGCTGGGAAAACAGGTCACCAAGGCTACTCCCACCCCGGCCGGCGACCAGGCCTAGCGGCCCGGTGCCTATAATCTGATAAAGCTGGTCCTCGCTAAGTGGCGGCTGAGAGCTTAAAGTCAGATTGATATTATTGGGCAAGGCCCCACTGATCTTGATGAATATGGTGAGTTGATTTATCGGCCGGTTGTTAACCACGGCTGAGGGGATAAGCTGGCGAGCTTCACCCCAGATGCGGCCCGACAGCGCCAGTTCCATCGGTTCGCGATACTCACCGGGCTTGGGTCCATAGCGGTATTCTACCCCCATCTCAGCAATGCGCACCAATCCGGTCGGAACGCTAGCTCGGCCGGGCTTAAACTGAATGAGGCCGGTAATAAGCGGGTGCTGGGGGCTGCCAGTGAGGTGAGCTACGGTGGTATTGGCTTGCAGGGGAGCAGTAAGACCCGGCGTTTTGAGTACGACGTTCTCGCCCAGCACAACTTCAATGTCAAATCGGGGCGAGGGCCGTTGCGACCCCCAACTGTAAGTTGGTCCGCCACCTCCACCACCAAGTGGCGGCGCCACCCGCGCCTGAGAGGGAACAATCCGTCCTATGGCAACGGCAGGTTGGCCTTCGGCAGGGTTGCTGACACTTATCTCGCCGTCGAGCTGTCCCCTGAATATTGGAGGATAATTAATAGTAGCCCCCGTCAATTCCATCTGAAGCTTTATCTCATTATTGGCCAGGAGTGCGTAATCGAATTTATCCATTTGGACATGGCCTGCCAGACTCACCCTCCCGTCTCCGAGATTGCCTCCAATATCCTGCAGCGTAACAAGCTGAGAGTGGTCAGGTTGAGTTTTCACAGTGATCCGGCCGGCCAGGTCACGGACAATAGTCTCCCCCAACAGTTGCTGCTCTGGGGAACTAATCTCCATGGCCAAGTCAAACTGATCGTGCCAGAATGAAGCGAACTGCGTTAAAGCTACGCTGCCGTTTAGCTTAAAGTCAGTGTTGTCAAGTCGAGCTGCCAGGCGAGCGATATTGACAACATTGTATTGACCCCGGCGGTGCACAGCAGCGTTGAGCACTAAGCCCTCCAGGCCCTGCTGCCACCCCGGTGGGGCAATTCTCCCGTCAGTAATGTGCACATACCCTTCAATGGTAGGATCATCTACGCGCCCGCTGACACTAATCTCGCTGTCCACTCGGCCGCGGGCCCGCCACTGGCTCCACAGCGTCTGGGCAGACTCGTGTTCGGTCCGCGCCCGCACAAATTCATCTAACAGTGCCGGGAAGAGGCCCAGGTCGGTATTCTCCAACTCACAAGATACCTGAATCGGCTGGTCAACAGCCAGGCCCAGCGGCTTCCACTGGACGGGCAGCTTGCCGCGCAGGACTATCTGCTGGTCCCCGCGCTTGAGCAGCAGCATATCAATATCCAGTCCGGTTTCGTCCAGGCTGAGCACGGGAATGTTGGCTTGGTCAAATTTGATACCCTCAAACGTGGGATTGTCAATAAATACGCTGCCACGGAAGGAGGGGCGGCGTGTTGGGCCGGCCGCTGCTACAGTAATAACGCCGAGCGTGCCTCCCAGGGAGATTTCCTCCGGAAGCCAGTCCCGCCATAGCGCGATATTGAAGTTGGTGCCGTCAGCCAGCAGCGACAGCTCACCGTTAGGGTCAATGTCGCCTTCAATGGTCAGCAAGCCCTCGCCCTGAGTGACATCCGCTACAATATCATGCACCGCCGTCAATTGCCCATTCGTGAGCTCAACGGTGCAGACACCACTCATATCAGGCAGGCTCTTGCGGTCAAGGCTGGGACCTGTTACGGTAGTCTGAATATGAGCTGACATCTGCTCTGGAGAACCCTCTAGCTTCACCGACAGGTCAATATCTCCCCGGACTCGCAACGCCAGTCCCCGCAACCGTCGGGCAAGCCTGTCGCCGGCCGGCGGGGCGGCGAGCAGTTCGCTGACCGGTGCAGCCAGGCGCAACAGCTCGCTGGTGCGCCCACCAGATAGCTGCAGATTCACCAGCCCCTGGCCATGCTCCCACTGGTAGCTACCGACGGCCTGAAGCTTGGCAGAGCCCACTTGCAAAGAAGTATCCGCCAGCGATATCCGGCCTTGTCCGATGCGGAACATTGTGTCGATGGCACTGACCTGCTGACCACCTATCGCCAGATGCGGGACCACCAGGTGGATCCGCCCCACCGGCCCCTGTGGGCTGCTGTGTACCTCAATCTCGGGCAGATCCACCCGACCAGCGATGGCTACCTCGGTCTCCTGGGGCGAAACAATAGATTGTAGATCAATGTTATCCACCGACAAGTAGGCAGCAAACTCGGGCATAACTGGCTCACCAGCCACCAGTTGCCGCCAATTTTCCAGATACCCCCGCATGGTGATGACGGCCCCCGAGACATGGAAATTACCCTGAGTAACCTCAGCGCGCTGGCGGTCAACGACAAGCCCCAGGTTTGCCTGGGTAACCGGATAGGGGCCGTAATAGCCGGAGGGCACAGCCAGGTCTACACTCAGTCGCGGGTCACTGATCGTCCCTGATAACGTGGCGCTGGCCTCAGCTACCCCACTGATGGGCCGTCCCAAGCCCGCTTCGTCGCTGATCTCCTCCAGTTGCAAACCGACCAAACGAAGCTCGGCAGCCACCAGCATCTGCTCGGCTGCGCGGCTCAGTCCCGCCAGCCGGCCACTACCTGCCAGCATTGTCGGGCCACGGGACACCAGCAACTCGTTCAGCGCAATCGCCGACTGCTCGATGCTGGCACGGACAAAGAGGGCATCAGTAGAGAATTGCTGACTGCCGGCACCGAAAGCGACCAGCTCCGCATCGCCGACCAGATCTTCCAATGTTCCCGCCACATTCGCGCATAGAAACGCTACACCGGACAAATCGGGGCGATTGAGTTGCTTGCCCCAGCCGGCCAGGTCTAGCTCGGCGCCGTTCATGTGCAGGTCTAGCTTGCCATTACCATCAATCCGCCCCTGCACACAGGCTTGTCCCTTGGGATCGCGGAGGCTGGCCAGCCACAGTCGCAGATCGCGCCCTCGCAACTCCCACAGGCTCGTGAACTCCTCCACGGTAACACCACGGAAGCCGAGGTCGCCAGCACGCACTCGGCTGACCACGTATGGCCTGCCGTCTTTGACCTCGCCGGCCAGCAGGAGATTGGCCTGGCCACTAAGATCACCCAGGTCCACTCCCTGCACCTGCTGGAGGCCAGCCAGTTGTAGGTCGCGGCCAGCCACATCAAAGTAAACTTGCGAGCGGTGATCCCGATCCCAACACGCCCACGCCTGGCCGATGATTTTCCCTCCCGCAGGTTATCAAGCGGCAGATCGTCAACAGTGGTGCGTCCGACTTGCAGAGCGGTTTCCAGAACCGGCGTCGCACCGGCGTAGGCCAGGTTCAGCTCAACATTCTGCAGGTCGCTGATATGAACAGTGTGCTGCGCAGAACCACTCCCAGATTCATCCGAGGTTGACCACGGACCAGGGCTGATCCGCTCGGCGCTGACCTGCGCAGCGACGGCCGAGCTTGCCACACTGGGAATAGACGCCTGCACCCGCAGACCGCTAACCACTACGGGGAAATCGTCCTGGATAACGAGGTTAGTCGTCCCCCGACTGCGTGCCACTAACTGCACCGAGGGGTCCGACAACCCACCGGTTACCTGTAAATCGGCGTCCAGCCGGCCAGAGTCCCCCAGCAGCTTGGCTGCCGGCAGGGAATTGGACGGCAGCAGCACCAGCACAGATTCCGGGGTTAGATTGGTCACTCGTGCGGACAGATTAACAGTCAGGTCTGACCAATCAAAAAGACCGCCGGAAGCCCAGACCGTAGCGCCGGCCCACCTGCCTGACAAACTCTGAATATTCACGCCCTCCGGAGTAACACTTGCCTGGGCGTCGAAACGCACTGGCCCCTGCAGAGCAGCTACCTGCGCGGTAGCATCCTTCACCGTGGCCGAAGCGAAGTAGCTAATACCCTCGCTTGACTCGGGATCTATTCCCCACCAGACAGTGAATCGGCCGTCAACAGTCCCTTGGGTTAGATCAAAGTCAGGTGAGTGGACGAACTGATCATACCACCAGGGGCCATCAACGCCTCGCAGTTTGCCGTCCACAGCAAAGCTGTTTGTTTCGGTGTCGCCCCGAACATCTAACTCAGCAGCAGCGAAACGCTGATTAGTAGCGCCGGCCTCCAGATGAACGTACAGGGGACCGTACTGGTTAATGAGCACCTCCCCGCTGACATCAGTAAGTCGGAGCTCCAGGGGCCGACCGTCACGGGTAGGGAGAGCTTCGTCGCGCAGGTCAATTACGCTGTTGGTAATGACCACCTGGCCCCGAAACCGCTTTTCTGGAGGAACCACTTCCTTAGGCCGGAATATCTGGGTGAGGTTTATGACGCCGTGCTCGTCGCGGGTTACGTCGGCGTA
>JALGTJ010000041.1 GCA_029821415.1 Candidatus Zipacnadia bacterium | reverse complement strand
TGCGATGGGCCGGTGCATCGGGTATTTTCCCCGCCTGCCATTATCTTCAAAGGCAGCGGTTTCCACGTAAATGACTATGGCCGAAATGGCGCAAAGAAACCCACGACCCCGAAAGACTCGTCCACCAAGCCAGAGGACTCTACAGAAGTAGCCAAGACTGGATCCGATTAGCGGCGAAGCCCCAGTCCTTCCATACATTGGCGCTGCCAACAAAAAGCCCAGGTCATATTGACCTGGGCTAATCAGTTCCCGGATGAGGGCGGATTCACTCGTTGTGCCGGTGGCCTTCTCAACCTCGGGAGTCTCATCGCCTGGGGCCGGGCCAGTCTCCTGCGAACCTTCCAATCGGTCTTCAGTCATGCTACCCGCACCGGCTGCGGGTACCTCGCTCAGAGTAGCAACCACATCAGGGATCAAGTCCGGATACTTCGTGAGAATCAACACCAGTACGTCATTGGTGAACTTCGGGTAGCGCCGCTGAATCATATCAGCAACATCAATGAGGATCCCGGGATGACGGCTTATGACCTGATATTGTAGCCTGGTTAGTAGTGCCGGAAATTTAGTTCTAATTTCGGTGAGTACGTCTGTAACTAGCTGCGGATACTTCTGCTGAATCAGTTGCGCCGCCGCGACTTGTAGGTCGCCAGCGCTGGCGGAGCTGGCAATCTCCCCAAGCTCCGAAATCAGGTCCGGATATTTCTCATTGACAAGCTCCTCAATAGTCGTCTGGACCGCCGGTACTGACTTCAATCCGGACAGAATCAGCGCAGAAATCTCCGGATACTTCGTCTTAATCAAATGACCCACATAGACGGTTGTCTCATTTAGTACTTGTGGATATTTCTTAGTAAGCAGCGCGGAAAGATCTTGAGTGAAGGTGGGATACTTGTTGGCCAGAAGCCGACTCATCCGGGCGCGCTGTTCTACAGTAGCACCACTGATGACGTCAAATAGGTTCAGATTCGGGGGCGGAAGCTGCACCGACGAAGCTGCCGCCGTTTGTTGGTCAGGCGTCTCTTCCGCCCAACCTGTACTTGAGAAGATTACCAGTACAAAAAACGGAGCCAGCAAAACCATTCGTCTCATTTTCACACACCGTCAGCTATTCTGTTTGAACTTCGCCATTTGTGGCAGTTACTTCAATCAGGGAGGCAGGCGCCGAGGTTGTCAGGGCCATCATTGTCTTGTCACTCTCAATAATTGCGTCACGAACGTACTGGCTGACCACGGCATTGGCAACTACTGTCCCGACCAGTGTCCGTCCCACCAGCTCTGCCTGGACTGTCTCTGCTGGTTCGCCCTTGGCCAAGGACGGCTCAGTGCCAGAATCTACTCGCGGTGCCGCCTGCACCAGATACTTTGGAGGCCGCGCAGTGCGAATCTCAGCAGTAAGCATCATCTGCGCGCCTCCGGCCCGGGATAGCTCAACGGAATCTGGTCCGCTCGTCTCCTGCTTCTCTTCAACCAACTCGGGTGTCCTACTCTCCCCAGCAGCACTTGTCTCAAAGCTAACCGGAGCGGCCGCGGATGGCTGCGGCCGCGGCGTAGCCGACTCGGCGTGGAGCCTACGAGGTAAGCTCGCCACCACCGCACCCCGTTTGACCGACTGCGCGGACTTGGCAAGCACCGTCTTCGCCGCTGGTGACGCGGAGGTTTCTACAACTGAAGGCTGTCGCTGCGCAGCCACCGTCATCTCAGCAGGCGCAGCGGGCGGCGTCAGAGCTTGGCGGGCAGAAGGCGCTCGCCAAACCACTCCAACACTAACGGCCACCACAACGACAGCACAGGCTGCAGCGATCCTAAGATAGTAAGCGTAAGCCGGGCGTACTTGCGGAATGGGCTGGCGCAATCGCTCCTGAGCAGCCGCCTTAATGCGGGTGGCAAGGTCCTCAGGCGGTGCGGGGGCAGACAAATTGTGCAGCATTTCCAACAACTGTCGCTTTTGATCCAGCTCCTGAGCGCAGTCAGGACAGTCAGCTATATGCCGCTCAAACTGCTCAATCCAGTGGCCCGTCAAAGCTTCTGCCAGATAAAGGTCCATCCGTTCTCGGCATTCTCGGCATTTCATACTGTTGTCTCACCTTACCAGACCCCGTCAGAGCACTCGGGTTCCTCAGCAACTGTTATTATGTCGCACCATCCGGCATCAATTGCGGCTTGTGCTCGCGAAACTTCTCGGCAAACGCCTCCCGGGCCCGAACTAGTCGCGACTTCAGCGTCCCCAGGGGACAATTTAGTACCTGAGCTGCATCCTCGTATGTCAATCCCTGCAAGTCAATCATAACCAAGGCTGTGCGCTGTTTCTCCGTCAGCATCTCCAGGACCTCGTTAACCGCCTGCTGCAGTTCGTTTTGCACAGTCAACCGATATGGTTCTTGGCTAATATCGCTAAGCTGCCGTTGCACCGGCCCATCATCGGTTAACACCGGCTCATCCAACGATGGTCCCATAATCTGGCGGCTACGCTTGCGCTGACGTAACTCATTTATCGCCGTATTAACGCCAATCCGGTAAAGCCATGTACGGAAACTGGCCTCACCGTGAAACTGAAAGCGCTGCAATGCATCTAGTGCCTTCAGAAACACATCCTGCGTTAGGTCCTCGGCCTCGGTCTGCCCACACATCCGCACGACCAGCGCGTACATCTGCTTGTGATAGCGATCCACAAGTGCGCCGAAGGCCTCCGCATCACCCCCCTGCGCGGCTTTGACCAGCACACTGTCGTCCACCTCCTGCGCTACGCTACCTGCAGCCAGCGATTGGTCTCCACCGCCATTCTTTTTTACAAACACTTGGGGGTGCCTAATTGTTTCGTTGTCAGCCTCACGAATTTGTATAGCCTCATCAACAATATGCCAAATGACTATCCCTCAAATACGCCGCTGCTAACTGTGCATCAGCCCTGCTATATTGTATCACATCGCTGCCATAGCGCCAACGAACTGCACAGATTACCGCCAGAGCCAGATTGCCTTACTGCAGCCTAAGCATAGAATACGAACTGGTTTGCCCTCAGACGGACAGCTATCTTTATCTATAAGGCCCGAAATGCTATAATTATTGTCAAAGGAGGAGATCCTGAAAATGAAAACAGGATCGCCATTGGCAATAAGGATGTTGATGGCTGGTTTGGTGGTGGGTATGAGCATTTTGCTTTGTGGCGGGCTGGCTCATGCCATACTGGATAACAACCTGAAGGTTGTCGATCTGTCGGACCTGGATGGACCTCTACCGCTGGATGTGGAGGCAACGACGCAGATATTGTGGCAGACCGAGGACTGGGAACATAGCTCGTACAACAACCCAAGTTGGCCTTCCGGAGGCACAGATTCAGTTGGCTACCCCACAGTAGTCAAGAATGATCATGGGCAAAATCCGGATGGCAAGTACTATCTGTACTACGCCCACCACGATCCGATGTCCGGAATCGGCTGTGCCGTGGCTGATTCTATAGAGGGACCCTATGCCAAGATAGCCGCCCTGGATCCCAGTCGGGCCGACAGCAAGGTGCTGACCGTTCCGAACTACAATCCAAGCGGGCCGAATCCGGGTGATCCCTCCCACTACTCCAGCCCGTGCGTGGTCTGGAACGAGCAAGAACAGCTCTGGTTTATGTACTTTCACTATTTCAATCACTACCACGGCGCGTGGACAAGCGATCCAAATTATCCGGGGTATGGCCATCAGATGACCGCACTGGCCACCTGCCCGGATCTGTCCTCCCACAACTGGACGATATGGACGGATCCGACGTGGGGCAACGTCAGCGTCTGGGACATCGTCCCGGTGCTTCCCACTACGGCTGAGCCGTGGATCAACAGTGCATCATCCTACAATGCCATCCAGCGGCTGGTCAGTGGGCAATGGCTGGCGTTTGTACGGGGCACTTCCTATGCCGGAGAGGCCAGAGTGGGCTTTGCTACATCAACCGACGGTAGAAAGTGGAACTATTTTCGGCAGAATCCAGTAATCACTCCGGAGGGGATAGGAGAGCGCGGCGGGGCCTATCGGCCCTATTTCGTGGGATATCTGGGAAAAAATGGAGGCGGACAGGATGAATACTTGGTCGTATGGGGGGAAAGTCCCACCGCTGGTGATGTGCCGGCTGCGGTATACGGATATACAACGGATTTCGTCAATATTCGGCGTGACCCACGCGGCTTTGCCAGTTGGAAGCCCGGCGACGGCCTGGTCAGCCCCTGGCGCGAAGGGGATAAACTCTATCTGTTTGCTGGCAAGTACGTCCACCGCATGGCCTTGCCGATACAATAGAGCTATTCTACCTTCGGCACAGCGACCACAGCGCACCTACTGCTGGCGAGCGCAGAGCCTACCAGCCCGCTGCCTGGTCAGTAAGGGAACTCAAATGCTCCGTACAGGACCGAACAGGCCCTTCAGCAGAAAACTGCGTTGACAGTATCGGGCACAGCGTAGTAGCATCTTGCCAGATTGCAGCCCCATGACCCAGCCACAGTTCAAGTGAGGATTTTCAGTTATGGTGCTGCGACTTGTTATCTCGCAAAAGCAGGAGGCTAATACGCAGCACGGCGTCGCCCTGACCGAAGACCGCATTCTGGGGCTCGTGTAGGCTAAGCAGAAGCCAGTGACGAAGCGATAGCGTCGGCGGAGCAACTGGTTGACATTCCCAGCTATCTGTTTGAATCACCTACGAAGTGGAACAAAGCTGACGGCCCTATGCGGGAGTATCGCGACAGGGTGGCACAGGCGATAGAGGTTCTCACGCAATAGCCAGAATGAACAAGCCTTTTACAAAAGCCACATCCGATGAATGACCGTCGTTGAGGAGAGGCACCATGCGAAGAAAACCCGTTGTAGTGTGTATTTCGGTTTTGGCACTGATAGTGTTGTTAACCGCCACAGCAGGGGCCGACACGGAACGGCCCTATGTGATTGCTTTCACCTTCCAGGGCGGGTACGACTTCGGTAACCTGATGCCAGAGGAGCAACTGCGAGTGTTCAACGAGGGAGCGTTTGACGGCTGGGGGCTGACTTACGTGTGGAGGTACAAGACCGATCCGGGCCCGTCGCCGGAAGAATTAGCTCCTACCGTGGCCTGGCTTAAGGAGCATCTCGCCGCCGGCAAGCACATCTGGCCGGTGGTCTACCTTAGCCGCATTATTCAGCCTACTCCGGACCACCTTGGCAAGAGCACCCGATTTGACAGAATTCCGGGTATGGATCTGGACAACGAGGCCGGTGTCCGCGCGATCTTTGAGCAGGAATGGCGCAACGCGTGTTTAGTCGCCAAAGAGCTGGGTAGTCCGGGGATACTACTCGACCCAGAATGGTATGGGAACAGTGCGGTGCGCTATCCTACGGAGTTGGCGCAGATGCGCAACGAAGATGTCGCCACTACCATAGCCAAGTGCCGGGCGTTCGGCGCGAGGTTGGCCGACATCACCGAAGAGGTCTATCCCGACTGTCACATCGTCACATTGTACACGGGCCTATCCGAGCGGCCGGCGAATTGGACGACCGTGGCATACATTCACCTGGGGATCATTGAACGCGCCAAAGAGCTGGGCTCGCGCCAAGTGCTCATTGACGGTGGAGAACTCGGTCTGGGCTACCTGCACACCTCAATTGCCGCGCTACAAGAGCGCATCTTCAATCGGTGGATTGAGACACGTGACCTGTTGAAGAAGTATCCCAACTATCAACTGGGCGGGGTGCTGGCTCCGTATGTGGATCGCGACGAACGCGTTCCGTGGATGTCGGACCATCGTATCGGACCCGAGCAGACTGCCGAAGACTTTGTACCCCACTTCCGAGAGCTGTTTCGCAATTACAGGTTTATATGGCTCTACGGTGCCGGCTCCGGAGATGCGATCAGTTTCAATCCCTGGGATGCCCAACATTCAGCCGCGATGAGCGCTGCGCTGGAGCGGGCCCAGCGGACCTCCTATTACTGTCCCCCTGACCTTAACGCGTTGCCCGACGAAAAGGTACCCGAAGGCGACCGGGGCTGGACGGCAGCGCGCCTGGTACACCTACCCAGGGAAGTTCTGGTGGACTGGGCAAATCCCGGGGAGACCAAGATCATCCGGAAGTACTATCGCGGGCAAGGCGGCGTGCCCGAAGCAGCCACTATCACTACTGGGCCGTACTCAGCAGATGGCAAAGAGTGGCAGGCGGAGGTCCAATTTGATAAATCCCTGCTTAACAAGTGGCCGTGGCCCGGGATAAGTGCGACAAATCTGCCAGTGGCAGACCTTAGCGCCTACCAAGCAATTTGGATAGAGGTATATAACGCGAGCCAAAAGCCAATCCAGATTCGCTTCTCCGTTTTCCTATCGGGCGGCAAAGTACTGGTCGCCGACAGCTACGCCGGCTATGCCAGCGGCGAGAATATTGCTCCCGGCGAGTCACGAGTGCTATTCTGCGAGAATATCAATGAGCCGGTTGAAGCTGTCGCGCTGGGGGCAGTGAGCCAGCCTGATGAGCAGATGAGCATCTACGTCAGCCCAGTCTACCTGGCCAAACGCGCGGGGCAGCCATAGACAATTGGCAGCCGACATCACTAATGAAAAACGCCCCAGCGCGCAGCCAAGCCGCGTTGAAACGGCGATTAGCCCCGGCAGCAGTTAGAAGTCCTCAGGACTTCGTAACAGCGCTATCCGGGCCCTGGCGGGTGACTCGGAAGAACTGCCCCCGAATATGTCCCGGTACCCGATAGCCCTCATGCATAGCGATAAAGACGGTCTTGTCCGGCATCTCTGTCATACCCACCATAGCTGAAGCCGGGGAGATGCGATATTCCTCCGTCCAGGACTTGCCGTGGTCAAAGCTCAGCTTAATGAAGGTGCCGAAGCCACGGTTGCACATAATCAGCGCCCCGGAGCTGTGCGCTAGCAAATAAGGGCACTCGCCGCTGATGTTGGACTGAGATAGCTTAGTCCAGGTCAATCCTCCGTCGGCAGAGACGCTCGTCCACATGTTACGCGCCCGCAGCGTCCGCATAAAGGCCACGAGCTTGCCAGGCTCAGTTTCGGCGACCATACACTCGTTGTGGTCAAAGTTCTGCTTATCGAAATAGACCGGCCCACTCCAAGTGATACCATCGTCCTCACTCCGGAACAAGACCGACCGGTCAAGACGCTGGTCATTTCGCCCAACATCCCCACCAGGAACCGTGTCGGCCTCGTAGCCAGTCATAACCAGAGTTCCGTCAGAAAGCCGTATGACGGGAGAATACAAATGAAGCGGCCCCCACGCGCTGAGCTTTTTTCCGCCTGGTCGAAACGGCACCGGCCCTGACCAGGTGGCC
>JALGTJ010000321.1 GCA_029821415.1 Candidatus Zipacnadia bacterium | reverse complement strand
AACATCGCAGTGCCCAACAGGTATAAGGCCCCACAAGCCAGAGCACTAACCGCAATATTGGCAGTTGCTATGCTGACATTGGCATCATTGGTTAGTGCGTTAATTAGCTTGGCCATTGCGAGGAAGTACGGATAACCCGGCGCATGGGGATAGCCGTGGGCCATGTCTACTTTCTCAAGGGCAAAAGCGTATTCGGCCCCATCCGCTTGCACTATCACGGGTGGAATGTAGGGCAGGCGAGTCGCCACCGTTATAAGCACCAGGCCGACAGCAACCAGCCAATCCCTTCTAGTGAACTTGAGCTGGGGAGCAGGAATGCCGTCGGCAACGTTGAGATGTCTCTCTCCTGTTGTATCTGAATTAGCCACGGAGACCATCCTCTTCGGATGACTCAGGTTATTCATTGCGCTGACCTGTCGCACTGTTGTCTCCGGTCGTGGGCATTTCTTCCCGGCGACCAATCTATCGCCCCGCCCGATTCATTGCGTTTCACTGGTCTACTTCGTCTCCTTGTAGTCTGTCTCCTTCCGTTGAGCTAAACAGCAGTCTGGTCCTCGTGCAGGTGAATTGCCAGCCACGGGAGGATAAATGGTGTTGTTCGCGAATCACTTACAGAGACCAATATTGCAGAAGAAGAGGAGTGAGACGAAAATGAGCCGCGCGACAAAGTTGATTGTGATAGTGGCTTGTGGTCTTCTGCTCGTAGTTGTATCAGCGCTGGCCATTGCCCAGGGCTTTCCGCCGCAATCGGCTCCGAGACCGAATGTTCCAGCAGGTTTCCCAGGCCCGGGAGGTTATGGGATGCCTATGATGCCGCCTGGGCCAGGTCAGCCGGTAATGCAGGTGCACGGCGAGCACCTATTTGTGCTGATGGGTGATGTTCTATACAAGGTTAATATGGACTCTCTGCAGCAAGTTGGCGCATTGCGGCTGGTCCCGCCGCCCCCCATGCACCCCTTCGGTGGGCCGGGAACGCAGCCGCCCAATCAGCCGCAGTAGAATTGACCAACCCAGGCTAAGGCTTGGAGGCAAAAGAGGTTCTCTCAGAAGTGACTGTCTGGCAGTCGCAAGGTGTTGTTACTGCTTGCTGTGAAGATGGTGAGCGATGGTGAGCGATATGAAACTGGTAACTACCGAACAGATGCGAAGCCTGGATCGTGCTGCCATTGATGACTATGGCATTCCCAGCGTGGTGCTTATGGAGAATGCCGGGCGGGCAGTGGCTGAGGCGGCTGCCCAGATGCTGGATGGCCCTGGCCGGGTGGTAGTAGTCTGTGGGCGCGGCAACAATGGCGGTGATGGCTTTGTCGCTGCTCGACATCTGAGCAACAGGTCTGTGCCCGTTGAAGTCTATCTGCTGGCTGCTGTTGATGATTTGCAGGGCGATGCTGCTACCAATTGCCATATCGCGCAGCAGATGAACCTGCCGATTTGCGAAAGTCCTGACCCAGCAGTCCTTGAAGCAGCCCTCAGCTCAGCGGATCTGATCGTTGACGCCATTCTGGGCACGGGAATCAGCGGCGCGGTCCGCGGGCCGGCTAAAGCGGCCATTTCCGCTATCAATCAGTCACCGGCTCGGGTGTTGGCCGTAGATATTCCCTCGGGAATAAGCGGCGACACCGGTCAGGTGATGGGGGTAGCTGTCCAGGCCGATCGCACGCTCACCTTTGGTCTGCCCAAGATAGGGCATTACTGCTATCCAGGGCGCGACCACTGTGGCGAGATTGAACTGGTTGATATCTCGCTGCCTGCCGCACTGGTCGCCGCGGCCGACCTGCCCACGAATCTTACCACCAGCCAGGATGTGGCAGCTATGCTCCCGCCGCGCTGGGCGGATATGCATAAGGGCGACGCTGGGCGTCTGCTGATTGTGGCCGGCTCGCCGGGGATGACGGGAGCGGCGGCGATGGCTGGCCTGGCTGCGGTGCGCAGTGGCGCGGGTCTGGTAACTGTTGGCATCCCTGCAAGCCTAAATGCCATTCTGGAGGTCAAGTGCACTGAGGTGATGACTCTGCTGTTGCCCGAAACTGCCCACGGCAGCCTTGCTCCCGAGGCAAGGGATGAAATACTGAAGTTCGCCGAGAGCTGTGACGCCGTGGCGCTGGGGCCAGGCTTGTCTCAACCTCATCCCGGCGAACTGTCCCGCCTCATTGGTCAGTCAGTCGCTGATATCCAGCAGGACCGGGTAACCGCAGCGCGGCAGGCAGCCCAGGAGTTGCAGTGTGTTGTGGTGCTGAAGGGTGCTGGTACGGTAATCGCTGATCCCAGCGGCGAGGTGTGGGTCAATCCGACAGGCAACGCGGGAATGGCTTCAGGTGGAGTCGGCGATGTACTCACGGGTGTTATCGGTGGTTTGTTGGCCGGTGGTGGTAATGTTATGGAAGCAGCGATCAGCGGCGTCTATTGCCACGGGCTGGCCGGCGACCTGGCCGAAGAGTACTGCGGCCAGCGCGCCCTGATTGCTTCTGATCTGCTCGTGCAGTTACCGGCTGCCTTTGAGGCTGTGGGATAGGGCTATCGGCCCCTATCGTGCTCCGCTTACCTTCTCCAGGTTATTCACTACCTGCTGCTCGACTGCCTGCACCTCGGCCAAGACCTGCAAATCCTCCTGCACGGCCTGCAGCACTGCGGTCTCGGTAAGGAGAGCAGCCTGGTCAGGCAGGAAGTGCTCACTGGCCTGGTTTAAGAAATCCGCGGCGGCACGGCGCGACCCGATGAAGCTCAGTCGGGGCAAGCCCTCCCAGGCAGATAGTTCCATCAGTCTGACCCCATCATCAGCAGCATTGGCCGCCGCCAAATCCGCGGCCAACTTCTGCAAGCCTTGAAGACCGGGATAGACCGTTGACTCGCTGCTGGCGGAGGTTGCCTGCATCATCTCAATCGCATTACCGATTGCCCATAGCACCGTCTGCTGGTGGGTAAGAAATCGCGGCGGACGCTCTATCACGATTAACGGATACTTAACATCCGAGGGGGCCTCGCTGGCTGGCTGCAAAGTGATCCGGGCCGGTTGCCACTTTTCATCAAGCTCCTCAGCCGGCAACAACATCTCGCCGAAAGGCGGCACGGCGAGCCGACACAGCACCTGCTCACCGATAGCAGTCAGCTCGGTAGCTACTGCCCACAACGGCTGCGCCAATGTGTCGCCGCTGACTCCAGGGAAGGATATCTGTAGCGGTAGCATACATACCTTGCCTGCCTCCAGCGCTGTGCGTAGCCGCTGGAACGCTGCTGCCTGACTCAGCCGCCACTCCGTCTCTACCGGGCAGCCCAGCACCTCGGCGGCGGCTACTATCGGATTCTGGATAAAGGGCTGGCCTGGCCAGGCGCCCGGATTCTCAGCATCATACGCAAAGGCGAAAGAGGCCTGCCACTGTCTTAGGCGCTGCTAGCTCGTGGCTGGTTGCGGCTGTGCCTGCTCCCTTCGGCGGCACCTGCTGCAAAGCCAGGGAAAGCGCCATCAGATGCCGGGCGCCGCTGGGGCATCAGATGCCGGGCGCCACTGGGGGAGAGCCGATTGCCCTGCAAGTGCGCTCCCCGTAACTGAACATTCTGAAAAGTGGTCCCCCACAGCAAGCAGTTGGTTATGGAAGCGCCCGCCAGATCGCTGCCGCTGATGGTTGCGAACGACAGGTCGCAGCCCTCGAAACTTATACCTCGGGCATTAGTGTCCGTGATTTCGGCGTCGCTCATGCTACAGTCAACAAACCAGGCTCCCCGCAGGTCAGCTTCTGCCCACTGGGCTGTTTCCAGACCGGCTCCCTGCAGGTGCAGGCCCGCCAGCTTGGCGGGGCCAAAGTTCACACCGCTCAGCGACTCGCCGGCTTCTATCATCTGTTGGATCTCGTCCTGACTTGGCGGCGTCTCAGGATTGGGCTGGGCGGCGACGGTGATGGTGATGCTTACTACAAGCGATAGGCAAACCGCTGCTGTGATGAGGGTGCATATCGGGGAGGTCCTGGCCATGGTCTTCACCTGCCGGAGCAAGAAGATAGGCACGGTTGCAACACTGTTTTTATTTTATCGTCCCTGGCCGAATCTGTCAACCACTCTGTGGGCCGACGGCTCTGTGGCTTGTCTCAAGGGAGGATATTGTCTGTCTATCGCGAATAGGCTACTATGCCTTTCACCCAATACCTCAAAGCCCTCCGGGAGAACCTCCGCACCGGCCAGGCCGGTGAACGCACTCATTACTCCGCGCTTGAATCATTACTTGAATCCCTGGGCGACGGCATCCAGGCTATCACCGAGCCGACCCAGGTCAAATTCGGCGCTCCTGATTTCATCATCAAGCGCCACGATGCCTCTATCGGGTATATCGAATGCAAGGACATCGGCACTGATCTCGAGAGAATTGAGGCCGGTAGGGCCGGCCGTGATTCCGAGCAGTTCACTCGCTACCTTCACGCTTACGCCAATGTGAATTTCATCCTCACCGACTATCTGGAGTTCCGTTGGTATCGCGAGGGGGATTTGGTTGAAACTGCGCGCGTGGGGCGGCTTGCTGCGGATGGTCAAACGATCAAGCGCGACAGCGCCGGCGTCGCCGAGGTCGCTGAGCTGCTTACTGGCTTCTTCACTGCTGAGCCGCTCGTTGCTGCCACTGCCGCCGACCTCGCGCAGTACCTCGCCGGCAAGGCGCGGCAGTTGCAGCACACTGCG
>JALGTJ010000040.1 GCA_029821415.1 Candidatus Zipacnadia bacterium | reverse complement strand
GCCGAGGCAGTAGCAGTCACTACCGAAATCTTCGTTGAGATGATGAAGTTTGCCGAAGCGACACCGGAAATCGGCTACATTAGCACCTGGTATCGGCAGGACGTGCCACAGCCTACCGAACGAATTGCCTCATTAATCCTGGGCTTGCAGCATACCACGAAGGTTGACGGCATTGAGTCCATTGATCCAGCGGTCATTAAGTACCTGGTGGAGATCGGAGAAATTATGACTGGCGAGGCCAACGCCGACTGTTACTTGGCCGGCTCAGAGTGCATGCTTTCGCCTCTGATCCTAGATCACCGTGCTGCCGCCGATATGCTGGAAAGAGCTCGTTTGGGAATCCATAGGTATCACATTGCTTCGATGCCTGCGGTAGGTATGTCTACGCCCGTGACCCTCGCCGGAGCCATCCTGATGAGCGCAGCGGAAATACTGGGAGGTCTAATAGTTGCCTATTGTCTGGCCCCGGAAGGAGATCTTACGGGCCGCATGATCAGTACAGTCCTGGATATGAGAACGGCCAATGTGTCATCGGCCGGGCCCGAAAACGTCATGGTGAATCTCGGCGTGAAGAAGCTGTTTGATGACTGCCTAGGCGGTCATCTATGGACCGAAGTCTTCTTCAGTCCCTCGGTCAATCATCCCGGTCTGCAAGCCGTCTACGAGAATTTCTACGCCGCCACCGCTTATGCGCAGCTCAGCGGCAGTTCGTTTGTGCCCTACCCGGGAATGGGAACGCTGGCCAACGGTGGTACGGGGTCGCCCACACAGTTTATGCTGGATATGGAGATTCGCAAGAGCCAGTGCCAGATCCAAGAGCAAATTGCGATCAACGAGGAGACGATGCCTTTTGACCAGATATACGAAGCTGTTGCGCAGGGAGACAACTTTTTGGCCAGTGAACACACCGTGCGCCATTTCCGCGAGCTGTGGCTGTCGGAGCTCTTTCCCTCCAGCCAGCCGGAACCACTATCCCCAGGGGGCGATGAGAAGCGCATATTGGACGAATGTGAGCAACGCTGGCGGACAAACGTCGCGTGCTGGGAGCCACCGCAGTGGCCTGAGGACACTGTGAAGGCGCTGCAAGACGTTCTCAAGCGTGCCGAGCAGGAGTTACTGTAAATCGATATCCGGCTATGACCAGTGAAGGAATAGAACCGATGAGAATCCCGGAAGATACACTGAGAGAAATGCTCCGACTTATGTACACAATCCGTGCCTTTGAGTGCCGAGCACGCCAGTTATTTGAGGAGAGGCGCCTGCGGGGCAGCTTTATGGGGGCATTGCATTCGTACGAAGGCGAGGAGGCTGTCGCAGTAGGCGCTTGTATCGGTCTCCGACCAGATGATTACATACTGAGCACTCACCGGGGCCACGGCCACTGCATAGCCAAGGGCGTAGATGTCAAGTTTATGATGGCAGAACTTCTGGGCAAGGAAACTGGCATCAGCAAGGGTCGGGGCGGCTCTATGCACATGTTTGATCCTGCCCTGGGCTTGCTGGGCGGCAACGGTATTGTCGGCGGCGGCATTCCCTTGGCCCTCGGTCCGGCCTTCAGTGCTCAGTACCGCCACACGGATCAGGTAACCGTGTGCTTCTTCGGGGACGGAGCGGCATGCCAAGGCAACTTCCACGAATCGCTGAACCTGGCTTCCCTCTGGAAGCTGCCGGTGATTTACATCTGTGAAAACAACCAATATGCCGTGACTACACCGGTTAATGAGAGTATCGCAGTTGCCAACGTTGCCGACCGCGCCGCCGGTTACGGTTGCCCAGGTGAGGTGGTAGATGGCAGCGACGTACTGGCAGTGTACAGGGCGGTCACCGAAGCGGTGCAGCGCGCCAGAGGGGGCGCTGGGCCGATGCTGCTTGAGTGTAAGACCTACCGCTACCAAGCGCACTGCATGGTGATCCCCGACCGGCGGGATCCCCAGGAGCTGGCCAGATGGCAAAAAGAGCATGACCCCATCCGTCACTTCGAACGATACTTGCTTGACCAACAGATTATGGACGAGGCTCAACAGTCTAAGCTAAATGAGCAGGTGCACAAGACAGTTGAAGCGGCTGTCACCTTTGCGGAAGCAAGCCCTTTACCCCACCCAAGCACAGTTGCTGAACACCTCTGGGCTGAAGATTAATACCGAGGAGCAGATGGATGAGAGAAGTTTCGTATGTCAAAGCTCTGAACGAAGCCTTAAGCGAGGAGATGGCGCGCGATGAGTCGGTCTTTCTTATTGGCGAGGACTTGGTAGAGTTGGGAGGAGGCTCAGGCGCCACCAAGGGCCTCGCCGAGCGCTTCGGTACGCACCGCGTCCGCCAGACCCCGCTGTCTGAGGCGGCTTTCGTGGGGTTGGCAGTCGGCGCGGCTATGACGGGGCTGCGCCCTGTCGTAGAGATAATGTATGTTGACTTTGTTACCGTCTGTATGGATCAGATCGTCAACCAGGCGGCGAAGCTGCGCTATATGTCCGGAGGCCAGTTGACCATTCCCCTGGTTATCCGCAGCCAGGGCGGCGGCGGCACCTCCGAAGCCGCCCAGCACTCCCAGAGCCTGGAGGCCTGGTTTGCCCACACCCCGGGATTGAAGGTAGTAATGCCCGCTACTGCCGCCGATGCCAAGGGCCTGCTAAAATCCGCAATTCGCGACGACAACCCTGTCATCTTCCTGGAGCATAAGCTGTTGTATGCTACCAAAGGTCCCGCGCCAAGGGAAGAATACTTGATACCACTGGGGCAAGCCGACGTCAAGCGACCCGGCCAAGATATAACACTGGTGGCTACTTCTTTTATGGTTCACAAATCGCTGGCGGCTGCGGAGGCCGTTGCCGACAAGATCAGCGTGGAGGTCATTGACCCCCGCACACTCATACCTTTGGATATTGACTGTATCAACACGTCAGTGCAGAAGACCGGACGGCTTCTCGTGGTGCAGGAGGCCTGCACACACGGGGGCTTCGGCAGTGAAATTGTCCGCCGCGTGACCGAGCAATGTTTCGGTGCCCTCAAGACTGCACCCCGTGTGCTGGGAGGAGCCAATCTGCCTATGCCTTTCAGCCATCCGTTAGAGACGGCCTGCATCCCCCAGGAGGAGAAGATCATAGACCAGATAGAGAGGATGGTGACGGACGCGTAACGCATAAGCGTAACGCACAATATCGGGTGGCGCAGATGACTTCTCGCGAAAGGATAATGTGCGCGCTGGCTGGCGATATACCTGACCGTGTGCCCGTTGCGGAGATGTTCATTGATCCCAAGGTGATTGACGCCATCTGTCCTGGTATGTCCTATGAGGACTTTGTGGAATATGCGGAGATAGACATGGTGACCTGCCTCACCATGGCGGAGGACCCAGCCACCGTCGCTTGGGTAGATGAGGACAAGGGCATCTGGCGCGACAAGTGGGGGGCGTTGCAGCGGAATGTCGGAGATGTAATATCCGTTATGTGGCCGCCGCCGCGCATTGAGACCGAGGCCGATCTGGACAGTTACACGCCACCTGACCCTCTGCATTCGCCAGTAATAGAGCAAGTCCGCCAGCTTGCCGACCGTTTCAAGGGTGACAAAGCTATTGCGGTCGTCGGAGAAGCATCCTTCGCTCCCTCACAGTATTTACGAGCAGGACTGGACAACTTGATGATGGACTATGCTCTGCGCCCCGAATTCGTCCACAAACTGGCCAGAATAGGTCTTGAGTATCACGCGGAGCTTTATCCCAAGCTTATTGAAGAGGGTGCTGAGGTCATCATCCTGGGAGATGACTACGCATACAAGACCGCTACGTTTATGTCACCGGCTCACTTTGAGCAATTCATCCTGCCAAGCTTGAAAACTGTAGTGCAGATAATCAAGGACGCCGGGGCCTTCTGCATTAAACACACTGATGGCAACATTTGGGAAATCATGGATATGCTGATCGGCACGGGTGTGGATATGTTAGGGCCTCTGGAGTGGCCTTATATGGCGCTGGATGAGGTACGTAACTATTCGGCAGGCAAAGTAGGAGTTATGGGGAACGTAGACGTAGACCTGCTGGGCCGAGGAACCGTTGACGAGGTTCGAGCGGCCACCAAGGAACTGTTGTGCCATGTCTCGCCGCTGGGCGGGCACATCCTATCGTCGGCCAATACTATCTCCTCGGCAGTTCGTCCGGAAAACTTCATAGCGATGCTGGAAACTGCCAGGCAGTACGGCACATATCCTATCAACATCGCACAGTAGGAGCCAGCTTAAGTGCGCGTATAACCATTGCGGCGCGGGCATTCCCAGGCAAATAGTGACGGCGTAGAGGGGTTGCCCACAGCCAACGCTCAGAGGCCGACGTCATGGCTTATAGTGGTGTCATTGACGATGTAAGGACGTGTATGAGACTGGGAATCCCCGGGCGTGTGCCGGTGTTTGCGCTAAGCGAAGAATTCGATGTGGAGATGTACCAGGTTGACTACGGGGAGTATATTTGGAGCGCTGAGAAGATGGTGGAATGCCAGGTACAGGCGGTGAGGCGTTTCGACTATGACTGGATTCTCTTGCACCCTGATGACTATATTGAGTTCGAACCTCTGGGCGTAGAAACAACAGTCCAAGAGCGGGTTCCACCGGCTCCGATAACCAACCCGCCCCCTACCCGCAGCACGCTCAATAGCTTGAAGCTTCCTCAGGCGCACAAGGATGGGCGGATGCCCGTACATCTGGAGGCGCTCGCAGGGATCAAGTCAGCCTATGGCGATAGCTTGGTGGTGAGTGGCCGAGTGGCTGCCCCGTTCAGCTCAGTAGCCTTGTTGTACGGCATCGCCCAGGCCCTCCTCTTGCTACTGGACGACCCTGACTTGTTTCAGGATACCACCGAATTCTTTGTGGAACTGATGACGATGTGGGGCGTCGCACAGATTGAAGCCGGAGCGGACGCCATTTGGCTTGGTGACTGTGTGGCCTGCTCCGGTTTTCTCTCGCCTCAGCATTATGCTGACTTTGCTGTTGAACCAGCCCAGCGTGTGAGCGATGCTATCACAGAAGCCGGTGGCATCGTTATTTATCACGCTGGCGAGGATTCCTTGGAGCATTTGCAGATAGCTGCCCCACACTTCGACATCATCAATGTAGGGGAAGGCATTGATCTGAAGGTAGTCAAGGACACTATCGGGGACAAGGTTTGCCTATCAGGGAATGCCGACCCCATCAAGCTAATGAACTGCTCTGATCTCGGCGAGGTAGAAGCAGAAACCGAGCGGATTGTCAAAGCGGGCAAACCTGGCGGAGGCTACATTTTCAACACCGGCGAGGGCATCCCGCGCCAGACAACGCTCCAAGCTGTAGAAACGATGATAAGCACCGCCAAGCACCACGCCCAGTACTAACAACAGGGCTTCACAATAAAGATATTCAAGCGGTTGTCTCCTATACCGGCTATGCTTATCATAGTACCAGATATATTCAGCTTGATGGTATAGCTCTGATTCTCAGCAAGGAGTAGGTTAGATGCGCTTACAAGGAAAGGTGGCGGCAATCACGGGGGCAGGACGCGGCATCGGCCGGGCCGCAGCCGAACTGTTTGCCCGGGAAGGTGCCAGAGTAGCACTGCTGGAGATCGACGAAAAAAGTGGCCAGGACGCTGAGAGTACCATTCTGGCGACCGGCGGGGAGGCAATCTTTATTCCCACAGATGTGGCCGATGCCGAGGACGTGAAAAGCTCCTTTGCCACTATAGAAGAACAGTTTGGCGCCCTGCATATTCTCTACAACAATGCCGCCATTTTCCTGCGCGAAGAGGACGGCCCAGTCAGTGAGCTTTCCCACCAAACCTGGGAGCACATATTGAGTGTTAATCTGAGTGGGGTTTTTTACGTCTGCAAATACGCCATCCCACTGATCATCCGCAGCGGCGGTGGATCAGTCATAAACACCTCGTCAAGCGCCGGCGTAATTGGCATCCCGAATTGTGATGCTTACACTGCCACCAAGGGAGCAGTTATCTCGCTTACAAGGTCTATGGCGGTGGAATATGGCCCTCAAAACGTGAGGGTCAACTGTATCGCCCCGGCGGCGATCTACACAGACATGGTCCGGGAGAGCAACCTGGATGATCCTGAATTCAACGAGGAGCTTTTCCTGGCTACTACCCCCGTTAGACGGTGGGGAACTCCCGGCGATATAGCCAGGATAGCCTTGTTTTTGGCCTCTGATGAATCGTCTTATCTCAACGGGGCAATTATAGTAGCTGACGGGGGAATTACTATCACGTGATAAGTATAGAGCTCTGAGTTCCTTATGAAGGCAATGAAAGGTTGACAAGATCTATGAATGACATGGAACACACCGAGAGGACACGCGCTTTGCAAGAAGACGCGCTGCGTTACGTTCTGCTAAACCTCGGCGACTACACCGATATTGAGATGAGCGGCGCCAAGATCATCGAGCGGGGCGAGGGCTGCTATGTCTACGACACGGATGGCCGTAAGTTTCTCGACAGCTTCGGCTCACTGCTTTCTGCGGTCTGCGGGCATAATCGCCCCGAAGTCCACGAGGCGATGCTTGAGCAAATGCAGAAGCTGGAGTTCTTCCCCAGCTATCACGATGGCTTTACGCCGGTTATCATCCAGTTAGCCAAGCGGCTGGCTAAGATCGCCCCCGGCGACCTGGAAGTCAGCTTCTTCGTGAACGGCGGCTCCGAAGCCACTGAGGCGGCCATTAAGATGGCGCGACAGTACTTCTGGGAGCGAGGTGAGAAGGCTCGCCGCAAGATCCTCTTCCGCCGCAATAGCTACCATGGCGCAACGCTGGGAGCCTTGTCCGCAACCGGGCTGCCGTGGTTCCGCGAACCACAGGACCCACTGGTGCCTGGATTCGTGCCTGTGATGTCACCTCACCCATTCCGCTGCGAGCTGGGCCTGGAGCCCGAAGAGTCGGCTCGCATAGCCCTACAGAACACGGAGGCAATCATCCAGTGGGAGGGACCTGAGACTATCGCCGCGATGATCCTTGACCCGATACCGGGTTCTAATGTTGGCTATCCAGTCCCCCCACCGTTCTACCTGCCGGAGTTGAAGGCAATATGCGAGAAATACGGCATCCTAACGATCTACGATGAGATCCAGGTAGGCATGGGCAAGACCGGGAAGATGTTCTGCTGCGAAAACTGGAATGTCGTGCCTGATATGTTGTGTCTGGCCAAGTGTTTCTCGGGTGGGTTCGCACCAATAGGCGTCGTCCTGACCACTGCGGAAATCGCCGATATCTTCCGGCGTCCGGGCCATGAATTCCGACACGGTCACACCTTTTGCGGTCATCCCGTTGCCGCCGCGGCGGTGATGGCGGTTCTGGATATCTTTGAGAAGGAGAAGTTGGTCGAGCGCGCCGCCGAGATGGGCGCCTATCTCAGGGAGAAACTCGAGGAGCTATATAAATACCCCATTGTCGGCGATGTCCGCGGGATGGGCCTGTTGCAAGCGGTTGAACTGGTCGCTGACAAAAAGACTCGCGCTTTCCTACAACCACCTGGCCAAGTAGGTGGCTTCGTGCGTGACTACTGCTATCGCCACAATATGATCCTCCGCAATAACGAAGAGATTCTGGTGGTCGCACCGCCGCTTGTCATCACCCGCGAGATCATTGACGAGATGGTTGGCAATATAGATGCCGGTATTGCCGCTGCAGTAAAGCACTTTGGACTTGGATAGACCATAACCCGAACTGATTGGAGGTTCACACGATGGCTGAGCCACAGCAACCTGATCCGACAAACTTACCCACAGTTGTCTACGATTTGAGTGTGCCCATAGTGGACGGTATGGACTGGTATGGGATTCCGGAGACTCCACCGGTGCAACTGCGCGAGGTCGGCTCACTCCAGGACTTCGCCTGGCGGTCGCATTGGTTGAGCATAATGGTGGTCAACGGTACTACCTATCTGGAAACTGCGGCCCATCTGTTCGAAGACGCACCGACCCTGGACGAGATTCCACCCGAGAAGTTCATTACCCGCGCCTTCGTGGTGAAACTAACACCAATCGGCCAAGAGGTTCCCGCGCCAGATTATGAGTTGGATGGCTTCCAACCAGGACGTGATTCTCTCTTGTTGTATCTGGGCTGGGAAGAGCATTTGAGCTCTGCTCTGTGCTATGCCGACAGCCCGTATTTCTCGCCGGCCTTGCAGCAGTGGATATTGCAGTACCAGCCCGCTATGCTGGGCGCCGATACACTGTCCTTTGACCACCCCGACGACGAGCAGATGCCTTTTGTCCGCGCGTTCTTTCAGCAAGGCGGGATGATTCTCTGCCCGCTGGTAGGGATCGGCAACCTGCCGGCGGAAATTGTTACGCTCTACGCAGCACCCATAAGACTAATCGGCACCAGTGGTGCACCCTGCCGAGTGCTCGCCTGGTAAAACACCTTGGCCGAAGGAGAGTTGCAAATGGCTAAGCGAACTAAGATCAAAGTGGGCATGGTCCGCTGTGACACCCACAGTTACTATTTCGGCGCCCAGATGGACTACGCCCATCTGCGGCCCGAAAAGCTGGTGGAATATAACTACATTGTCGCCCACTACTATCAGGACATCTACGACCCCTATCACCTTGAGAAGCTGCCCAAGGTCAGTGGTTTCGAAATTGCTAAATGTTACGATGATGAGCGGGAGCGCGCCGAACACTTCGCCGAGACGTTCTCGGCACGTCCGGAGGTCTGTGACAGCGTGGCGCAGATGACCACGGGTATTGACGCGGTGTTTATCGCCGACTGTGACGGTGGCGGTGGGGATCATCTGCAACTCGCCCGACCCTTCCTCACCAAGGGCATCCCCACATTCGTAGACAAGCCGTTCGCCTCCACCCTCGCCGATGCTAAGGCCATAATCCGGCTGGCCAACAAACATGCTACGCCCCTGTATAATGACTCAATTCTCAGCGTAGTGCCGGCCGCAGACCTGTTCAAGCGACGCTTTGCCGAGATTGGTGACGCGACCGTCGGGGTAATCAAGGGAGTCGGCGGGGCGTTCTCCCAGGAGAATATCGGCCAACGGGAGGCCCTGGACGCGCTTGAAGACCGCCTAGCCTATATCATCCACGGTATTGCTCTGGCGCTGAACCTATTTGGCAGCGATGTTGAATTCGTGGAAGCTATGGGGACGCTGCCGCTGGAGTATCTGCACCTGCATATGAAATCGGGAAAAGAAGTAATGGTACTTAACACCGCAGTTGAGCATTTCCCGGAACGCTGCAACTTCTACGCCGCGGGATATAGTAAGTTTGGTGCAGTTGCCTCGCGGCCCATCGGCGACTTCGAGTTTATCTATGGGGGCCAGAAGATCCTCAAAAATTTCAAGAAGATGATCCTGACCGGCCAACCACCGCGCCCGTATGACGATATTCTGCTGCATATTGCCATCGTGGAGGCCGGACAAATCGCCCAAAGCAGCGGCGAGCGCGTATTTATCAAGGATCTACTCAAGGGCAAACCAGCAAAGAAATAGACCCTTCCCGCGCTTAGTCGTTCGCTCCAGTGCAAGAGGGTGTCGTTGGCCCATCTATTAGCGTAGCGCTTGTTCAGCCTGTTCGTAAACGTCACGCAGGGGCACACGTTTACCGGTTTTCTGGGCGATGCGCGCCGCTTGTATGATAGCCACAGGCTCCAGGATATGCTCGTAAGGGATCGGAGGTTCGCCAGTATCTATCATCTGGCGGAAGAGCTCCACGATGCGCCGCGTCCCTGACCCAAACTCGGGGTCACCGATGGGAGGCGAATGGATTACGCCTTGAGCACTGTATGCTGAACAGTAGAAAGAACAAGTACGTGGCATAAGCTTGGGATCAGGGCTGATCACAAAGGCTTCCAGACCGCTGGGATAGTGGAGCAGAATGCACTCCTGCGGCAGCGAGCCAATACATTCCACCCATTCCACACCGTAGCCGACCAGGCTCTGGGCCAGCGCCAGACCATGGCCCACACCGGAATTTGAAGGCCCTACCCCTTTAACGATGATAAGTCCGACCTCCCCTATCTCGTCGAAGCGCCGGCGGAAGTGTTTACCCGCGTCGGTGTGCGCGAGAATTGACGCGTGCATCAGCACCGTGTTGTTCTCCTGCGCCAGACGAATCATCTCCAAGGCGTCCTCAAGTGTTGCCGCGAAAGGCTTGTCCACAAAGCAGGGTATGCCCCGTTCCAGGAACGGCCGTGCCAATTCCAGGTGATCAGCCCCGTCTTGCGGACCGCTGGAGTCAGCGATATAGGCCGCATCTACATCTTCGACAAGCTCCTCGTAGGTATCACAGACTTTGGGATGACTCAAGAATGCCTCTGAGAACTCGCGTGCCCGCGCTGGATAACCTCCGTACAAGCGATCAACCCGGTCAAAGACCTTGGTAATCACAAAGCCGGGCACCGGCTCGACCTTCAACTGGCGCGGATTGCCCAGAACCTTAAAATAGTGATGGACGGCCTCGCGGGTCGGCGAATCTTCAGTGTATGTGGCCAGGATCTGTGGATCCACCTTGTCCATAAAGATGCCAAACCAGTAAGCGTGCGTATCGCAGCGCACGATGGCCAGACGCGTGGGCTTCTCGTTTCTCATAACATATCCTTCCCGGTGATGTTTTCTGGAATTTGCCAGTCAGCCTGTCAGCCGCTACCGCCTCACTTGCCAAATTCGGCCTCGGCGGCAGCGTAGATACGGTCCAGCTCTTGCTGCTTATCGGCAGGCAAGTGATAGGCCTCGGCGGTCTGGATGCGCTCCATAGCCTCCTGGCGGGCGCGATCCTTTAGCGTGGTGCGGTGCTGCAGCCATGAGCTTAGTTTCTCCCGCACGATGCGCTCCGAGGAGGGCACGATATTGCGTAAGCGCTTGACCGTGTTCGGATGGCTAATGAACGTGTCTTTGCCCAAGCCCACATCGCGACACTCCTCATACAAACCCTCGGCGTTGATAATGTCCGGATGCGGGTTGAAGGCCTCAATCATCTCCCGGATGTAACTGACTATTTCAACATCAATGACAAATTGCACGCCACTGAACAGGTCATCTACACACAGAACGCCGGCATAGCCGAAAGTGCGGGCGCCCTGCATCGCCCCGAGCAGTCCACACGCCATCTTCTCCATAGCCGCCTGCTCGTCTACAGCGGAACTGCTCGTTTCCAGAAGCACCCGCCCACTACGGTAGACTTGCGGCTCATAGCCAAACAGGTGAGCCCTAGTCCGCGAGTTCAGGTACCGGAATAGATGGCCTCGTGGAGAACCGAACGCCCAGCAGGCATTGCGCAGGTCTGTGGGCGAGCCGCCGTGCAGGCTCACGGGCAGCTCTAACGCCGAGTCAAAGAGGTTCAGCAATATGTGCAAAGCCAGGGTCTCGGCCAGGATCATAGTGGCGCAGCCGATAACGGTAATTGGCTTGGTGATGCCAACCATGCCATAGTCCAGGACATTGAAATTGATGTCGCCGTTGTTCTTCCAGTCAGCATAGTAATCCAGCACCATGTCCAGAGTCGCCGGGTCCACGCACAAAGTACTGGGCACCACCAGGGTGATATCAAACCGGCGTCCCATCACCTGATGCATCTCGTAAATGTAGGGAATCTGTGCAGGGTGCTGGTAGTCGTAGGGCTGGATGTTCTCGCTCATCTCCCAGCAGATCTTGAAGCAAGCGATGGCCCGCATCATCGGGGGCAGGTCCTGTGGCATACACGGGTAGTAACCGCCGATGCCAAAGGAGTTGGCTAACTTGATCAGGTCACGCAGGTCCTGCCGAGTCGCCGGGCGAATCTCGTCGGTCTCCATATCCAGAACATTCATAGAATACCCATTAATCTGAACCTGCCAGTCACTTGCAGGCACCGGTTCAGTAGCAGGCTGGTGCTTACTGGCCTGCGCAGTGATGAAGCGGTCAAGGTATTCGCGGGTTAACGCAGGGTTGAAATAGACGCGATCGCCGTCAATACGCAGGCCTGGCTTTCCCCGCACGTGCTTCAGGAACCGCTCATTTGC
>JALGTJ010000320.1 GCA_029821415.1 Candidatus Zipacnadia bacterium | reverse complement strand
CTGGTGGATGATCGGTGCAGCCGACACCTCCACCCTGTCCACCCAGAATGCCACCCGCGCTGAGACCAGTTTCGGTGATCTGAGTGCTGATGCCCTGTGCTCTGCGGCCAAGTGTACTGTAGGACTGGTCGCCGCAGTTGCCTTCAAGCCGGGGACAATTCCTGCGGACAATCCTACAGCCCAGCAGATAGCCAGCCTCCTCCAGACTCCTGACGAGAAGTGGGCCGTCTCCAAGCTGACCGGCGCTCAGATCCGCGCCGCTCTGGAGCGTAGTCTCAGCCGACTGCCTCTGCCCAGCAGCGCGTTCTTGCAGGTCTCGGGGCTAAAAGTGAAATACAACCCCCAGGCTCCGCGCAATCGGCGCATTACCTCCCTGCAGACCAATACTGGGCCGCTGGAAGTGAACAAGAAGTACCAGGTGGTTATGCCGTTGTTTTTGGCCAAAGGTGGCTCGGGCTACTTCCAGATATTCGACAAAGACGACATCGTCCGTCAGGGGAATGTCGGCCTGTCGGCGGTCATCAAGAAGTTCGTTGACTCCAAGGACAAGCTGAACTACACCGGCCAAGGCCGCATTACCGTGGGAAGATAGCAGCAGCGCGGCCTCGAACAATCGGCAAACCTCGGTTTGACAGTGCGAGCAGCTACCGCTCAGTAAAGGGATTAGCGGACCCTGGCGCGAACAGTTACCTATAATGTCCGCTACTGTCGCTGTCAAACAACGCCGTGGTGGCTTCACGTTAATAGAGTTGCTCGTGGTCATTGCTATCATTGCGGTGTTGGCTGCCCTTCTGTTTCCGGTCTTCGCCAAGGTACGCGGCAGTGCCCAAGATGCCACTTGCATCTCCAACATCAAGCAGCTCCTCCAAGCTGCCCAGATGTACTGCAGCGACTATGACCGGCGACTGGTGCCGGCCCGAAACTGGGACAACTCGTATGGGACCTTGGGTGTTACCTGGTGCGTATTGCTTCAGCCCTACATTAGGAACGCTGGATTCAGCACCCCAAACCGCGCGTAACAGTACTGATCTGCCCCACAGTTACGGGATCAACTACGGCTTAACCTATCTGACCGGCTACGGCCAGCAACATCTGACCCGCTCAATGTCCACTCTGGGTCGGACCAGCGAGCTGATTATGTTCTTCGATATGAAATCTGAGGTCGGGGCGATGGGCAGCTCATACATAGCGCATCGGCTCAGCCGGGTGGCCTTCCGCCACACTGATAAGGCTAGCTTTGGCTTCTTGGATGGCCATGCCAAACCGCTGCACGCGAATCAAGTTGACGACGGCAAGTTCTGGATACCATGATGCGAACCAGCGAGACGATGGTTAGCTGTTGCGGCAATAGTTAGCCTGGCAGTGACGGCAGGCGAAGTGTGGGCTCAGGAAGAAGCCCAAGCCAAAACGCCCGAGCAAGTGGTCAATGAGTTTAGCTATGCGCTGGCTGCTGCCCTCCGGACAAGTCGGATAGATCCGGCCCTGCTCAAGAAGGTCATTACCGCTAAGTCCCAGGAGGCATTAAGCAAATGGAGTGACCGCCTGATTGGGCTGCTGGGCATGTACCTAATTATCCCCCGCCTGGTAGCTGCACAGCCCACGGTTCACGGCGATCACGCTACTGCCCACGTGGCTCCGCAGCCCCGGTCGCTGGAGGTAAAGCTGGTCAAGGAGGAGGGGCAGTGGAAGGTTGATTTGCTGGGCACGCTGGCGGGCTTGCCTGAGCCGTTCGCCGTTACTGCTGAGGAGTTGGAGGCCCAGACTACCGGGTTGCCTGAGGCGGCAGCTCCTCAGCCCGAATCCGGCGAAGGGGCTCCCGCCGCGGATACTGGTGAGGCAGAACAGCCCAGCGCGGTCGTAGAGATCACGCTGGACAACTTCAAAGAGCAAGTGATGGAAGCGGAGATTCCCGTGCTGCTGGACTTCTGGGCAACTGGCTGTGATGCTTGCGATAACCTCAAGCCGGTGTTTGATCGACTGGCTCCAGACTATGTCGGCACGGTCAAGTTTGGTTCGGTTGATGTCAATCGTAACATCGCGCTGGCTATAGCTTATGAGATCCACAGGATCCCTTGCTTGGTACTGTTGCACGACGGAGAAGAGATAGCTCGCGATATCGGCTACAAGAACCAGCAGGAATTGAGAGATTGGATTGAGCAGAACCTCCCTACACAGGATTGACCGATTCTGCCTGTTGGGGAAGGAACACGTACCTTTCACGGCTAACTCAACCAGGATAGGCTGTGTCTGCTGCTCCGCACTGCTCTTTTGGCCGCAGGCGGTAAGATTTGCTCTTTACAGGAGTGTATCAGATGCAACTTGACGAGCGACAGATAGCTGTCTCCCAGATGAATGACGAAGAGCTTCAGGCCGAACTGGCGCGCCATGGCGTGGTGCTGACGCCTTACGAGGTGCGGCGCATTGCCGAGCTTATCGGGCGTGACCCGACCCTGTGCGAACTGCATATTTTCAATTCGGAGTGGAGTGAACACTGTTCCTATAAATCCAGTAAATCAACTTTGAAAGAGTTCCTGCCCACCGATGC
>JALGTJ010000039.1 GCA_029821415.1 Candidatus Zipacnadia bacterium | reverse complement strand
GAGATGTTCTGGGCAGCTCTGCAGAGCGCCGCCTTCTTCATCTCCGACCCCTCTACCCTTATCCAGATCGGACTGTCTATGATTCCCATCCACTCGCGTATCGCCCATGCGATAAACCACGCTGTATGGTGTCACGCTAACGGCCTGGAATGGGCAGAAGCCCGCCAGCAGATAGTTGACTGGTTCGGGCACAACCACCCTTGCCACGCACTGCAGAATCATGCCTTTACCATCATCGGCTGGCTCTACGGCGACGACTTCGGCGACCGGTTGTGCGCCGCAGTCAACTGCGGTTATGATACCGACTGCACCGGAGCGACACTGGGAGCGACACTGGGGATAGTAGACGGCAGCGGTGGCATACCCGAAAAGTGGCGCGAACCGATTGGCGAAGATATCATCCTTCACAAGTTCACGCATAACCTGGATGCACCCGCGACGATAAGCGAACTCACTGACCAGACAGTTGCCGTAGGCAAAGAACTGGTGGCCGCCCGTTCGGCAGTAGCACAGATCGGCCCGGAGACTATTGTTCCAGAGGATGTGATATCTCGCTTCAGCGACAACACCCAGGCGCTGGCTGTCCTCCAGCAGGACCCGCAATCAGCGATTGAAAGAGCAGGCAACTACGACATTGCGCTGCATTACGGCGGCGAGCCGATTATGCAGCCGGGGATAGCACGCACCGTGGGCGTCTCAGTTTGCCGCAATCTGGAGCCGGTTGCTGCGCAAATTGAGCTGGAAGTGCCGCGCGGTTGGATGGTCCAGCCAGCCGAGGATAGCTTCGGGCAAAAACGATTCACCATTCGGGCTGACCAGCTATCCGATGACAACTATGTTAGGGTTACCGCGAAGGTACCGGAGGGTGAGCTAAGTGCCCAATACATATTCTTACCCCCCGAAGAAGTAGCCGGATATCCGTGTGGCGTACTGGTCGAACGTTGTCCCAGGTGCGGAGCCCGTATTGAGTGCTGCATCTGTCAATAGGCACAGCTCTCCGCCTGCCCCGTGTACTCCACGGCTGCCAGCCGTATTCAAGTGCCAACTGTGCTGTCCTTGGCTTGGGGATAGTCCTTTACAGAAACCGGTTGCCTGGCAGCCCGCCGTATGACGGAGGCGTAGGGGTGGCCAGTATCGTCTAACCACTTGAATATACGCTGTTGCATCTCCTCAACTATCTGTCCAAAACCGGGCTCGTTTGCCAGATTGTTCATCTCCCCGGGGTCGCTTCCTAAGTCATATAGCTCATCAATATCTCGGGGATTCCAGTTGAGCACGTACTTCCACCGGCCATCGTAGGTCGTGATATTCATATCACTGCTGTCGCAAAATACGTGCTGACGAAAGCTATTCTGCTCACCACTGAGCAGTGGCAGCATGCTGCGGCCCTGGATGCCTGGGGGCTGGTCTACTTCCGCCAGCTCCAGCAACGTGGGCAGGATGTCAATGTTGCTGGTCAGCGCGGAGATGGTACTGCCTGGGCAGGTCAACCCCGGTACACGCATAATCAAAGGAATATGCAGGAGCTCCTCGTATCCGCAGTGATCCCATTTCCACACCATACCGTGAGCTGCCACCATGTCTCCGTGATCTGTCGTAAAAATGACAATGGTGTTCTCATCCAGACCCGTCTGGGAGAGAGCCGCCAGCACTCGCCCAACCTGTTCGTCAATGTAGGCACAAAAACCCCAGTAGCGGCGAACGTAGTCCTTGAACTGCTGTTCGCTCCACTCATCCAGCTTATAGGATGGGCCGGCATAACGGACCTCGTAAGCCTTGTTCTCCATGTGGTCCCAGTGGTTGTCTGGCAGAGTTATTTCGTCAAGCGCAAACTTCTCGTCCCAAGGCCGGGGCGGGGCGACCGGAAGATGAGGACCGTAGAACGACAGCACCAGGCCGAAGGGAGGATCATCCGGGCGGCGCTGCTGAATGAAGTCTATTGCCTGCCTGGCCAGAAAGGCCTCAACATGATGTTCCTCAGGAACCTGTGAGTAGCAGTGTCCCTCATCGCCCCCACTGGGCCAGATATGATGGGCACCCATACCCACCGGGCCTCAAATCCGTGCTGGGGCTCGTCTTCGCCGCCGCCGTCTTTGACTTTGACGAATTTGAATCCCTCCTCACTGGGTGTGCGCTCCAGGTACCAGGCACCCTCATATGGCTCAGCACCCTCAACATGACGGTAGGCCTGTCCGCCCAGATGCCACTTGCCGACATAGGCCATGTCATAGCCCTGAGGGCTCAAGATATTGCCGAGGCTGGGCACTTCCGGGCGGAACAGCACATCATTTTGCACCACCCCGTGACTATGGGGATAGCGACCCGAGAACAGTGACCCCCGCGAAGGACCACAGGGGAAGCCAGCAATGTAAAAGTTATCGAAGCGCACCCCGCTGGCAGCTAACTCATCCAGATGCGGAGTGGGATTGTGGGGATTGCCGTAGCAACCCAGGCTTTGCCGGGGCTGCTGGTCAGTCATCATCAAGACGATATTGTAGCGCTTGCTTGCCATAGTCAACGCTTCCTATCCTGCCCAATAGCAATAAGACAACCGACACTCCCTCCCAGATCTGGGCGGCCGGTTAGCTGATGCAACGAGATCAAACAGGGAATGGGGGCCGATTGGCCCATTCGGCCCCTTGTCTTACTTCAGTCTCTATACCCAGTGCCAGCTTCAGCCGGTCAATTACTCCTCCTTACCTACCCGCTCGACGGCGTCAGCGATGGATGCAGCCACGTATTCATTGTCTTCGTCTGACATTAGCGGGTGCAGAGAGGGACAGAAGATGCGCGCGCCCAGCTCCTCGGACAGTGGCAGCCGCTGACCTTCAGTGTGCTTGCGGACAAAAGGCTTGTAATACGTCGGTGGATTTAACACCCCACTGCCAACCCCGTAGTCGTTCTTCAGCATTTCCATCAGCCGATCGCGCTTCTCGCCAGCCCACTCCGGCGGGACCAGGCAAGTATACACGTAGTAGGTGTGCTTATAGCCGGGCGGCTCCACCGGCAAAGTCAGCTCGGGAACGTCCTGCAGCAGTTCAGTCCGCTGCTTGCCCACTTCGTAGCGGCGAGCGTTCATCTCGTCCAGGCGACGCAACTGCACCAGACCCACTGCCGCCTGGACCTTGGTCATCTTGTAGTTTGCCCCCCAGCCGTCAGTCTCGGCGCCCCACATCCGTATAGCCCGCAGGCGCTGATATATGTCGGGATCATCAGTAGTGATCATCCCGCCCTCGCCCAGCGTGGTCATTAACTTCATCGTGTGGAAACTGAAAACGGTCATTGAGCCCTTTTTCCCTATCTTCGTTCCCTTGTACTCACCACCGCAGGCTCGGGCCGCATCGCCAATGACTGTCAGTGGGCCGTACTTGGGATGCGGGTGGCGCTCGGCGACTTCCAGTATGGCATCCATATCCGCCGATAGGCCATTCATATGCGTCACGTTAATGGCACGAGTATTGGGGGTAATGCGCTTCTCTATATCGGCCGGGTCGGCACATAGCGTCTCCGGGTCAACCTCGCAAAAGACTAACTTCGCGCCCTGGCCAATAATAGCATAATCGGCTGCCCAGAAGTTTATCGCCGGACTGATTACTTCATCCTCGGGCTGCAAATCCAGCGTCATCATAGCCATCTCCAGGCCAGCACCGGCAGAAGTAATCGACACAGCGTATTTGGTGCCGCAGTACTCGGCGAATTTCTCCTCAAACTCAACTATCTCGTCACAGTAGAACCCAAAACCCACTGTCCAGTCCATTGAGGATCTTATCGCCCATCAATTTCCTCTTCAGTGTACCATCCTCCCAGCATCGGCTCTGCCTCCCAATTGGCGGTCGGACGGCCACGGCTCAGGATCTTCTCTCTACGTGCTTTGTCCATCTTCAAGTTTCTCTCCCTTCAAAGAATCAGCTATATCCGGCATCATCTTGCTAAGTGTAGCCCAGGTGCTGCAATAACAGTACTGACCGAGCCCCAATATGTAGCGACCAACCATCCATCCCCGCCACCAACGCCGCTCCAAGCCTCAGCAAGCACCCGTGTATATTTAGTATACTCTCACTTCATAGATTCGCGCACTGGCATCCCCGTTGGTGCTGTATATGTGGACGCGAAGGCTATCGGTCGGGCCGATGTTGATATTATAGCGGCGTTTGCGCTGGTAGTTACCACGTTCGCGAACCACCGGCCGCCATCCTCCTGCCTCCCTCACCTCCACATCGTAGTCCCTAATAGTCTCCGGCTGCGGTCGGCCCCAGACCATCTGTGAGCGGAACTCCTCCACGTCAGTCAATGTCAGAGGGCGCTGGAAGCCAGTATCACAGGTCAGATGGATCTCTCCAATGCTCACCGGCTCCGGCCAGGTCAGTTGTAACCACTGCGGCATAAGCTGGGAGGGATCCGAGGCCCACTGATGAGTACGACCATCCCGCTGCCGGGTAACTCCACTGACGACATTGCGCGCCGCACAGCCCGGCGCTTCGCTGGAGGCGGTGATCTCGGCTTGCCTGGCGTGGTCAGCGGGATCGTCGGCGGCCAAGTCCGGAATATAGTGGTCATCTTTCAACAGCCGCTGCTGCAGCTCTCTGATATGGACACTGGCCACGTCCGCGGGCATACAGTTGCGCTCAATGCACATCGCCGCAGCAGTACCAGCAGCCTGGCCCATGACCGCGGCGGTGCCCATAACCCGCGTGGAGGCCATCGCTACATGGGTACATGACGCACACCGCCCTGCCATAAACAGATTCTCAATGTTGCGCGAATATAAGCAGCGCAGAGGGATGCTATAGATATCGTCGGGAACAAGGTTGTAGCTAGGCGGCTCCGAAGCATAGATGCCACCAGGAGGATGCGAGTCAATGCTCCAGCCGCCGTGGGCAACTCGATCAGCAAACAAAGGCGCCTCCAGCACATCCTGCTCGGTGAGGATATGCTCGCCAAGCAGGCGCCGCGACTCGCGCTTGCCAGGGATGAAATTCCACCAAGTCAACGCCCAATTAGCAGCCCCATGGTCGCCCCGATTTTTAATATGATCCCACACTCCAAACATAATCGCCAGCAGCTCGTCGCGAATCTTCTCAGCGTCCTTGATCGTATCCAGCTCCCCCCCATAGGCAAGCCACCACGGCCCCGTGTACAGATCAGAGAGGCTATTATGGGCGCGATAAGGTAAATCCTCATCACTGAGAAACTCCTTGGCCCACGGCGGCGGTGTAAAGGGGACGGGGACGCCCATATCCCGGGCCCGCCAGGTTATGCTTGAGCCCATAGTCTTGTTGTCAGGCCCCTCCGCATGCGGTTCGTTATGCTCTTCAGGGCCCTCCCGACCCATACGGAAGTCAGCTCCGGCTTCATATCCCAGCCGACCGTCTCCGGAGCAGTCCATAAAGATTGGTGCTGTGATGACAAAGCGGTCCTCGGTGGATTCGCGGCTGGCAGTTATAGCCGCAATACGACTCGCAGAAGCCATCTGCACGCCGGTGCAGGCTGTGTTAAGAAGAAGTTGGAGATCGGGTTCACGCATGACCCATTCCCACAGCAGCAGACTCCACATAGAGAAGGTGCTCTGCGGATTGCGCACCGCCGCCTCCAGGCGCAGCTCTTCAAGGATGCCTGCCTCTCGGGCATGCGGTCGAGCGCCGGAGCGGTCGGCCCCGCTGACCCCGACTCCAATCTCACTGGACGAGTTTCCCCCCAGCACCGGCCGATCCTGAACAAGCACAGTGTGCGCACCGTGGCGAGCAGCGGCCACCGCCGCGCAGACCCCGGCCATACCGCCACCTACTATAACAACATCAGCTTCCAGCTTATGTAGATCCGCCATCGTAACCGTCCGTCCCTAAGAACTGTATTGCGGGCCAGCACGAGTCATTGCATCAAGTATCAATCCACCACTCGTAAGTATTGCACCGCACCAGTCACGCGAATTGTAACCTCCCCCGACTCAACTGGCAACTCGTAGTTGCGCGAACCCAACAGATCGGTAACTAATACTTTGTCGTACGCGCCGACCGGAATGGAAACGCTGTGCGGCTTCCCAGTCATCCACTCGGGAGTGTGCGAGCCTGCAGGCTTGGCGTCCTGAGAATAGGCGCGGGAGACCGCCGCCGTCCACACTGCCCAGCGCGGGCCGGTTGGAGTGGTGAACTCCAGCACATAGTCGCCTTTGCTACCTACGTCAATGCGCCGCCGCAGCCGGCCGCCATCCAACTGTGTAGTCAGATTCTTCAGGGCATAGTAGGAGGGCAGCGGCATCCCTGCCGCAGTGATTAGCCCATAGTTATTGGAGGTCTTAACGATACTTGCCGTGTTCAGCCACCAACAGTACCACGTGTTGAAGCGTAAGCCCCATAATACAGACAGTAGATAGGAGCGGGCCAGAAACATGGCCTGGTCTTCGGTACTAACCGCTCCGCCTCCTTCAGCCTGGCCGCGAAACCACCGATTATAGCCCCACTCGCTGCTCACCAGAGGGATATCGTCACCCCCAGCGTACTTAGCAATGAGCTCGCGGATGGAGCCCAGGTAGTAGTTACCCGGGGCATTCACCTCTGGAATCTCCTGGGGCTGATCGCTGCCTCCATATCCGCCGATGTACAGATGTATCGATACAGCATCCACCAATTCCAACAACCCCAACTGAAAACAGTCTTCCAGCCAGCGAAGCGCCCACTGATGAGCAGCCGGTCCCATAATCACCACATCAGGATTCGCCTGGCGCATAACTGGGACCACCGCTTTCGCCCAGGCCATATAGTCCTCTGCCGACCAAGAGCCGTCAGGCTCGTTCCACAGCTCGAACATCACGCCTTTGTTCCGATATCGCTCGGCTGCTGCCGCCGCAAACCGCGCAAATGCTGCCCGCGCCTCGTCAGTTTGCGGCAGGTCGTATTGTCCTTCAGTGTACAATGTATTGCCATAGTCAAGAATAAGGAGCATGCGAATTCCGTGCTGGGCGTAGCCGTCCACGCAGCGGTCGTAGTAAGAGAAGTCATACTTGCCCCTCTCCTTTTCCACGCTCCACCATAGCAGGTCACTACGCACCACTCGCACCCCGGTCTGGACAAACTGCTCCAACTCTCCCGGTGCCCCGGGGAAACCGTGTACAACAATTCCGATGGAATCAGGGATTCTCGGCTCAGGCAGACCCGCAGCAGCCTGGATAGTGGCGGGCAATCCGGCGAGCACTACCAGCGCAGCAAGGAAGCCGCAAAGCCCACCAGTCCTCTCAGTTGTGTTGCCGACACGAAACGCTCCCACAGATTTGTACCTCCATTGACCGTTCCCGCTGAACACCACTGCAGTTATGATCAGCAAGTCAGCAGCCGCGCCTGGCCCTACTCTTCAACTATTGCCTCATAACTGGTCAATACACTGGTGCGTATTATGCGAAACGAATAGTGGTTGTCGGCTTCGCCGCCCGTGCCCCCGGTCCAGCCGTAACTTTGTGACCCACCCAGAATGCGCACCGTTCGCGAGGCGGGGATCTCGAAGATAGCGCAGCTCATCCCGGTATTGGGCAAATTTGCCCCAGTCACCCCAGTAAAGACGTTCTCTTCGGCAAACTGTTGATTGTGGCAATACGGCCAGTTGTTGACGAAATGTTCCGGCAGTGGTGCTCCCCCGTGCGTGTTGGGCTTTATCCAGCAGTCTCCCCGCACGTGTGTCCCCCACAGTCCTTCGATACGAAAGCGCACGGGCATAAGCTCTACAACCTCGTCAGGCCGACGAAAACCCTCGCAGGGATCGGCCTCCAACCCCACATAGGCGGGAGGGCTACAGGCACTACCTATGACCACGACCCGCACAATCGGGTCCTGCTCGGTCAGCTCCAGGTAGTCCCCGGGGGCCTTGTCCGGCTCGGTACGCCCATCCACTGAATTAACCGGGTTAAGCTCCAGACCCGAATTGGACGGATCCTCGCAGTAGGTATGGTGCACTATGTTGCTGTAGTTGAAAGGGTGATGATACTCCCGCGTCCGGGTGGCGTACTCAATCACGTGCTGCTCGGGGTCGGCAAAGGGCCTGACGCCCCGCTCCTCCCATGGCGGAACCGGCTCGCCTCGCTCGCGTGACTGCTTGGCCAGCTCTCGCAACTTCTCAAAGTGTTCCCGGCGATCTTCAAAACCATCTTTTCTGATTGGCATAGAGGGCCCCTCCGTAGTTCGGGCTTTAATTAGAAGCGCTCGCTCAGCAGGCACCGATGCCGCTTGGTGGTGCCGCAACCCAGAGCGCAATACAACTGTATAAGGTTAAACGATTCCTGATGAATTCATTGTCTCCTTCCTCAAACACACATGCGGCTCAGCAGTTGTCGATACCGTATCCCATGCTCAGTCGATCTCGTGGTTGCCTGCTGGCTGCAGCGATATTGTCAGGACTTGCATAAACGGCAGTGAATGTGGTATACTACAATGAAAGGCAACGACGGGGAAGAGTAAGACCAGGGATCCTGAAAGCGAGCCGGGGACAGTGGAAGCCCGGCAGGCTGAACTGGTCCGAAAATCACCCCTGAGCTGCCAGCTGAACGACAATACGTCAAGTAAGCTAGGTCGGTGCTCCTCCGTTACCAGGAGAGGATATCGGCGGCGTAGACTAAGTGCTGCCCGTATCTGCTTAAGTGGGCGAGCATGGTGCTCGTCAATCAGAGTGGTACCGCGGAATATCTATGTCCGTCTCTGAAAAATTCGGAGGCGGGTTTTTGTTTGGGGTTGTCCGAAGGAGAATAGAGATGCCCAAAATGAACAACACCGATGTTAAGATCTATGACACAACCTTGCGCGACGGTTGCCAGGCCGAACATGTCTCATTCAGCGTTGAGGACAAGCTGCGAGTGGCGCAGCGTCTGATTGACCTGGGTGTAGCCTATGTGGAGGGTGGCTGGCCTCACGAAACCAATCCCGCCGACCTGGAATTTTTCCAGCGGGCTCGCAACCTGGATTGGGGTCACACGAAGTTGGCGGCCTTCGGTAGCACTCGGCGCAAAGACACCACCGCCGCAGAAGATGCAATCCTGCACTACTTGATTGAGTCACAGGCACCCGTGGTTACAATTTTCGGCAAATCCTGGGATCTGCACGTTACCGATGTCTTGGGCACCAGCCTCGATGAGAATTTGGCTATGATTGAGGATTCGGTGGCTTTTCTCAAAAGCCAAGGCCGCGAGGTGATCTTCGACGCCGAACATTTCTTCGATGGCTATAAAGCTGATCCGGAATATGCTATGGAAACCTTGCGGGCGGCAGCTAATAGCGGTGCCGACTGGCTGGTACCCTGCGATACCAACGGTGGGACTATGCCCCACGAAATGCAGGAGATAATGGCGGCAGTTGCTGCCGACTTCCAGCTCCCTCTGGGCATCCACGTTCACAACGACACTGGCGTGGCAACGGCCAATAGTATAATTGCCGTCCAGTCTGGCGCCACTCAGGTTCAGGTAACTGTCAACGGCTACGGTGAGCGGGCCGGCAATGCCGATCTGTGTACAGTAGTACCCAATCTGGAGTTGAAGTTGGGCCGGCGTTGCTTGCCTGAAGGTAAGCTATCCGACATCACCCCCTTGTCGCTGTACGTAAGTGAAGTCGCTAACCTGCCGCCGAATGACCGAGCCCCCTATGTGGGAACGGCTGCCTTTGCTCACAAAGGTGGGATGCACGTTGATGCAGTGCTCAAGCGCCCCGACTCCTTTGAGCACACTGCCCCAGAAACTGTAGGTAACGAACGACGGGTGCTGGTCTCTGACTATGCCGGGCGCAGTACAGTCCTGCACAAGCTTCAGAAACTGTGGCCTGAGCTGGAGCGCAATGATCCGCTGGTCGCCGAGGTGCTCAGTGCGGTCAAGCAGCGCGAATATGAGGGCTACCAATATGAGACAGCCGAGGCCTCGCTGGAGCTGCTAGCGCGAAGGCTGCGCGATGAGCTGCCTGAGCTGTTCAAACTGCACGGCTTCCGCGTTATCGTAGACAAAGACGAACACAACGCCGAACCGCGCGCTGAAGCAACAGTGCGGATAGACGTCAACGGCGATCATCTCCACACTGCTGCTGAGGGGGACGGCCCGGTCCACGCACTGGACCTGGCCTTGCGCAAGGCTCTACTGGAGAAGTATCCGGCATTGGCTAACATTCACCTTACTGACTATAAAGTGCGGGTCCTGGACGCCACTCGCGGGACAGCCACCAGTGTCAGAGTGCTAATTGAAGCTACCGACGGAGAAGAAAGCTGGTCAACGGTCGCCGCCCACGAGAACATCATTGAGGCCAGTTGGCGGGCCCTGGTGGACAGCATTGTCTATGGGCTTATGCGCCACCAGGAAGACGAGGCCGGCAGGACGGTCAATGAGTAACCTGGTAGTAACCACTTCGCACAAAGCTGGCAGCGAGCAGCAAGATCAGGCCCGCGCCTGGGCGGCGCGACTGGCCGCGTCGTTTACCTTACGCCGAGGCCGCAGCATCGCCAAGCTCGCCGCCGACGAGGGCGCCACCGGTGTGCTCGTCATATCCGACCGCCTCCCCGTGTACTACGAACCCGGCCACGGGCTTGAGTATTTCTTTCACCCCAATATGGCCAAGGTGCGCATTCATAACCTCAAAGCCGGACGCCGCGACCCGATGATCGAGGCGATGCAGTTGTGCGAGGGTGACTCTGTCCTGGACTGTACGCTGGGACGCGGTTGCGATGCAATCGTCGCCAGTTGGGTGGTCGGCGCGGCTGGCAAGGTGACAGGGGTCGAGCGCGTACCCATTCTGGCCGCTTTGGCCGAGCATGGCCTGGCAAACTACGAAATCCAGCCAGCGGATGTGGCCGCCGCGATGCGCCGCATTAAGGTGCACCAGGCTGACTACCACAACATCCTGGCCGACGCCGACTCGGCAAGCTTCGACATAGTCTATTTTGATCCCATCTTTGACCGGCCACTGGATGGCTACATCCTGGCCGACGCCGACTCGGCAAGCTTCGACATAGTCTATTTTGATCCCATCTTTGACCGGCCACTGGATGGCTCCCGTGCTATGGATCTGCTGCGGGCGCTGGCCGACCAGCATTCAGTGGATGCGACTGCGCTGCAGGAGGCTCAACGGGTCGCCCGCCGCGCTGTTGTCATCAAGCAACGCAGGGGAAGTAATTACTGGGAGCAATTGCCTTTCCCGTTCAATATTGTTGCCGGTGGCAGCAGCCGGGTTGAATACGGAATACTCAGCATCGGTTGAGCGCTATAGTCCACCACAACCCTTCCCCGCAACCAGCAGCCATCCCGACACCTCAGCCCAAAGGCGGGACAAACTGGCTGCCCAATACGATGTTCAACCCCACATGTCTGACAACCCGTAATACCGCTGGCCATGTCCTTGACAGCAGACTGGTAATCAGAAAGGAGATACAAAGATGAAACGAAGTGGCTTTACGCTAATTGAGTTACTGGTGGTGATTGCCATTATCGCAATCCTGGCAGCAATTCTATTCCCCGTGTTTGCCAAGGCGCGGGAGAAGGCACGTCAGACGACCTGCTTGAGCAACGTCAAGCAGATTACCCTCGCTACCCTGATGTACGTCCAGGACTGGGATGAGAAATTCCCCTGGAACGACTACTTCACCGAGGGCCCAGGACGAAAGATCCAACCGTACATCAAGAACCTGCAGATCTTCATCTGTCCGGATCAGTCTTGGGACTACTGGTGGTCTGTGGGACCAGGCCTGGGGCGTTTCGGTGACCCCCGGATCTCGTACACCTACAATTATTTCCTGTTCGGATGCTACCGCCCGTGGTCTGGTTGGGAAGTATATTCTAAGACGTTAGGGGATATCGAATGCCCAGCCAAGTGTAGCATGTGGAACGATGCCACCGGAGATTGGTCAGGGATAGACGTCCACGACGTTCCTTACCCTGGCTTCGGCGGATACGGCTACGAGGCTATCCATAACGGCGGTGATAACTTCAGCTTTGCCGATGGCCACGCCAAGTGGGTCAGGACAATAGATCTGCCAGCCCGCACCGAGGATTGGATGGGGTATACGGCCAACCCGGACCACTGTCCGTAACGAGAGTGGTGTGCGCTGCAACAATGACGCAGTGCCGCAGCTAAGCAGCTAAGTATCGTTATGAAAGGATGACAATTATGGCGCGGAAACAAACGTCTACACTGGCGATAGTCATCGCCATAATCGTTCTGCTGGTGGTGCTCTGGGCCATCTACCACTTCACATTAGGCAGCAAACCCAAGCGACCGGAGTTAGGCCCACGCCCCGAAACAGAGCCACCCCCCGGGTTCGTACCTGGCGGGGGAGGCGCAGCACCAGGTCCCGCTGGAACGCCTGCACGACCTCCTGGCGGCTAAGCGCACCGCGGCGACGCCGCTGCCCGGAGTGCACCATTCTCCCCAGGTGCTTGGCGCAAGTGGCAAGACGGTTGCAGCTTCAATGCATATGAGTCTCATCTGCTGAACGGACGGGGCCCGAAGGTTGGGCCCCGTTTCCTCTGGCAATCCGCAAAGTTGGTGCCGTACAACTCTTTACATGCTTTGCCTTCACATTCCATCCCGTTTTGTTTTGGCTCCCAGAACCGAAACTATCTGGCCCCCACGTTGTCCATACCTGTGATATTAGCAGCCTACCAGCAAGTGTGATGGAGATCATGCATCACCACCGGCCTCGTCTCATCACAACCGTTGTTGCGTACACCGTAGCCCTGGCAACAGTTGTCTGTACCGCCCAGGCCAGTCCTGGCCGCACTCCCGGCCCGACTACAGTTGGCCTGGCCCGCACCGACCACGTTTACCTGCCCGATTCTATCTTCACGCTGAAATTCGCTTATCCTGAGGGAAAGATAGATTACGAGGTCCTGGAACTCCTGTTGCAGCGGGCCGTCACAGCATTCTCCGGGCAGCAGCCCAATGATTTCTGGACTCAGAAATTCCTCCCGAACGACCGAGTCGGCCTGATGATTGATGTCCAGAACCCACCGGTACCCCCCATC
>JALGTJ010000319.1:1234-2500 GCA_029821415.1 Candidatus Zipacnadia bacterium | reverse complement strand
CGGACTGATTGTTCCTCACTTGATCCGCCTGTTAGTTGGCCCGCAGCATCGGATCCTGTTGCCGCTATGCTTTCTCGGTGGTGGCGTCATACTCGGCCTGGCCGACATTGCCGCCAATATGGCCGGCGAGATCCCCATCGGTATTGTAACCTCCATCATCGGCGCCCCCTTCTTCCTGTATTTGCTGCACCGCACCCGGCAATACGAATTTTAGGTGCCCGTGAGGTTGGCAAAGGAGTTCCAGTTTGGGCAACGAAACAGTTGCTGACCACAGCACCAAGGAGGAAGTTTTATGGCCAAAACTCCAGCAATTCTTTGCCTGGATGTTGAGGATCCCATCACTACACGCAGTCATCGGGCCGCCGAATGGATTTGCCGCGAAGTCAGTGACGCCGGTCTGACGGCAAGCTGTTTCTTGGTTGCTGAGAAGGTACGCGCCTGGGAGCGGCTGGGGTTGAGCAGTGTGATTGAGGCTGTTGGTGCCCACGATCTGGCATTTCATAGTTCTCGCCATTCGTTTCACCCTACCATAACTGAGATAAGCGAGGCACTCCCGGCTCAGGCTGGAGCTGAACTGCTGTGGAGTTGGGAACAACCCGGTTGGGAAGCAACCAAGCGAATTATGGGCAAGCCAGTCAATCACTGGGGTCTGAGTGGCGGAAGCTGGTCGCCGGCTCTTTCCGTTATGCTGGGGCAGCACGGGCAGTCGCTGATGTATAGCCCTATCTATGGCGATGACCCGTACCGCCCTTGCTGGCTTGCGGGGAGCCTGAACTTCCATGACTACTTCGGTGGACTAGATGCGGCTTATCACGATGCTGAGAAGTTTGCCTGCGAGCTGCGCCAGTACCAGCAAAAGGCTGAAGAGCGGTTGGCTGCGGGGGTACCATATTTGGGTCTGTTTTGCGGCCATCCGACCCGGGTAGTCCACCATAGCTTTTGGGATGAAGTCAACTTTGGCGGGGGCCGCATCACCACACCTGAGCAGTGGCAAGAGCCTCCTGCAATCACTGCCGACGAAGAGAAGACCGCTCGCCAGAATCTGCGACGCTACCTGGAATGGGTAGCCGGCGATGACCGCTTTGAGGTCATCGGCTTTTCGCAGCTTGTCGGGATGTTCAGTCATCAGGCGAGCGGCTGCCTGTGCGGGAAGCTGCTGGAGATCTGTCAGCGCATCAGCGACGAGCAGGCTGTCATTTTCACTGACAGCTTCACCGCTGCCGAAATCCTGGGGATGATGGTAGAGTCTGCGCTTGAGCCTGATCG
>JALGTJ010000319.1:0-1227 GCA_029821415.1 Candidatus Zipacnadia bacterium | reverse complement strand
GTACCTGCCTATGCAGCAGTCTGCGCCTAGTATGACTGTTGACGAGATTATTCGGGCTGCCGCGACGGTTGACGCGCACCTGCGGGCTGCTGGTAACTTGCCGGAGCAGGTTCGCTGTCCCTCGGGCAGCTTGTATATTGCTGACTATTTCGTAGCATTGGCCCAGGCTCTGCTGACCCGCGAAGGCCAGGGCAGCACTACGCTGGAGCCGAGGGCAGATGCTCCCTATCCGGCTATCGGCGATTCTCTGGCTGAGCAAGTCACTCGCTGGATCCGCGCTTGGACAATTCATCGCCCTGATCTGGACCTGAGTTGGATCCAGCGNGATACCCGCCTGCTGAGTTGGACCTTCAAGCCGGCGTGGACCCCCACAGAACTGAGCCGATTGGAAGCTGATTGAACAGAGGTTCTGTCACGCTGCCGGCGAATAAGAAAGGCTGTGGTAAGCTACTGGCCCCGTTCCGTTGTGACGGCTGCCCGGTGCTCAGACTACAGCGGCGTTAACTGTACCCAGAAAGGACTGCCCTTGCTATGCCGAAGATCCGAAGAGCCCTAATCAGCGTCTCTGACAAATCCGGAGTGGTGGAGTTTGCCCGCCAGCTCACCGAGATGGGCGTTACTATTCTCTCTACTGGCGGGACTATGCGCGCTCTGCAGGATGGGGGTGTGCCGGTGACCGCGGTGGAAGACTACACCGGTTTTCCCGAGATGATGGAAGGACGCGTCAAGACGCTGCATCCCAAGATTCACGGCGCACTGCTGGCCAATCGGGATATACCGCAGCACCTGGAAGAGGCCAAAGAGCAAGGTATTGAGCTAATTGACCTGGTGGTGGTCAATCTATACCCATTCCGGGAGACGATTGCGAAGCCTGATGTAACGCTGGCGGAGGCGGTTGAGAATATTGATATCGGGGGGCCGACGATGCTGCGTTCGGCAGCCAAGAACTTCGCCAGCGTGGCCGTGGTGTGCGATCCCGACCGCTATGATGAGATAATTGCCGAGATGCGGGCCAACGGCGGTGCCCTTTCACTTCGGACGCGCCGGCAACTGGCCCTGGAGGCCTTCGCGCACACCGGCCAGTATGATGCGGCAATCGCGCAGTACCTCTCCCGGCAGTTTGTGGAGGAGGATAGTAAGTTTCCAACTTACTTCGCCCCCTGGTATGTCAAGCAAGGCAGCGATCTGCGCTATGGGGAAAACTCCCACCAGCAGGCGGCTCTCTAT
>JALGTJ010000038.1 GCA_029821415.1 Candidatus Zipacnadia bacterium | reverse complement strand
TAATGTAGCGTGCCGTGCCGGCTCAGTCTCCGATGGGCCATAGCGTGGCAGCGACGAAAGTTGTGCTTGGAGAGGATTTACGGATGTCAAAGGGTCTTGCCCTACCGGTTATTTGCGTGCAGGCCGCCAACTTAGCTGAAGGCTGGGAGCGAGCGGTAATTGAAACCTGGGAGAGGGGTGCGCGCATTGCCACCCAGTACGATAAACCCGATGATCCGCCCAGCCGTGATGCTATGTTGGTGCTATCTGTTGCCGATCCCTTCGCGGAGCCGCGGATTCACCGGGCACTGCCTGGTGGAATCTACGACCTGGAGGTCTACCGCCAAGAAGTTGTTAATGGCATTCACGACGATTGGATTGACCCTGAGCATGGTAAGTGGTCGTATACCTACCATGAGCGGCTGGCTGCATATCGCCCCTCCCCGGTAGATGAACCCATTAATCAACTTGAGCTGATGGTTGACAAGCTGGCTCAGGTTCCGTACACGCGCCGCGCGCAGGCAATTCTATGGAAGCCGGGCATGGACAACTGGGGCGAGCATCCCCCGTGTTTGCAGCGTATCTGGTGCCGCATTTTTGATGACCAACTGGTGATGTCAGCTCACATCCGCAGCAACGATGCCTTTAAGGCTGCCTATATGAACATGTATGTCTTCACCGAGTTGCAGAAACTTCTGGCGGAACAGTTGTCTGATAGGATGGGGCGGCCCATACAGGTCGGTCAGTACAATCACATCGCTGATTCGTTCCATATCTACGGCTCGTACTTTCAGGATTTCAAGGGATTTCTGGAAACACTGGATAAGCGTACCTTTGAGCAGCGTACCTATACGATGGCGCAGGTGGCCCCGTTAATTGAAGAGGCCCGCGAGAAGATCGCCAGGTCGCTGGCCAATAACAGTTCCGATAGGAGAGGGTAACCCATGGATCAAGTTCGAGTAGGTGTAGTAGGCGTCGGCGGCAACGGCCGCGCCTTCGTTGACTGCTATCAAGGAAACGAGAATGCCCAAGTGGTTGCGGTTTGCGACACGAATGAGGCACGCTTGCAAGCTGTTGCTAAGGAGACATCGGTACAGTGGGCAACTACCGATTTCAACGAGTTAGTGACTGCGCCTGATATTGACGCAATTTCGGTGCACACCGCTGATGCCTTTCATGCGCCCATCACTGTTGCCGCACTGCGTCACGGCAAACACGTGTTTGTGGAAAAACCTATGGCAACCAGCCTTGAGGACTGCTACGAGGTCATTGATCTGAGTGAGTCCACCGGACTAAAGGTCCAGGTGGGAATGGTACTCAGATTTGATCCCTTTTTCCGAGGGATTAAGCAGATGGTGGAGGGTGGGGAACTCGGGCAGATCTTCTACGCCGAGGCCGACTACATCTGCAATTATTTGTTGAACCAGCGCATTCGAGAGGCAATCCAAAACACGTACGATACCGCCTTTGTCAATGCAGGCACCCATGTGCTTGATCTACTGCGCTGGTATGTAGGTGAGCCAGTCGAGGTCCAGGCCTATGGCAACCAGAGAATGTCTAATTGGCCCCAGCCGGAGTTCAATGACGACCTGGTTTGCGCCATCTACAAGTTCGCCAGCGGGGCAGTGGGCAAAGTAGCGGCGACGTGGGGAAGTACTGCCCAACTCGCCGGTATGGAGATGTGCTACAATCTGTCACTATTCGGTAGCAAGGCGAGTATTGTCCGCGACAGAATTGCTCGGCTCGAAACGCAGGGCCAGTTCGAGCCGTTGACATTTGACAGGATTAGCGGTCACCCTTATACTCCCGAGGTAGATACCTTTATAGAGGCAATCATCGAAGACAAGCCACCAGTTATTGATGCACGGGACGGTGGTAACACCAGCATTGCGATCCTATCCGCTATGGAGGCGCTGCGTCAAGGAAAGCGCGTGAAGATAGAAACCCGTTAGAAGTGTGGGACGAGGACCAGGTGGATGTGCACCGCAGCGAGGCTGAAATTGGTGGTTAGCGGATGACAGTAGTTGACAAGCAATGGGAATTTGATTATAATGCAACTGCGATATTCCCCCAACCATTGCGTCTTTCAGGAATTCGGTTTGTGTAATAGCAGAACTGCGACGAGTTGACACAATTCCTCTTTTCCCTGGCATTCCCAGGCAGATTCATATACCCACGACCGGGTAGAGCTGTGATCAAATAGTCTCTTCGGTTAGTTCTTTATCCCGGGTTTCACGGTACCCGTGATTCTTCTATGAGCTACCCGGCAGATCATTAGTGTGCCGATGGCAAACCTTGAAGATTTGAACTCTACAGCCAATATAAGAGTTAGACCACTCGGTGGGTGAAAGGCCGATCAACATCGTTGGGCAGTGTGCCCCGCAATATTGCAGCAGCCCACATATGGAAGGTCAGCGGTGTCATATTGCGACGAAGACATCCTTGAAGTAATCATTACTCAACAACAGATTACTGCGCGCGTTGCTGAGCTTGCCCGCCAGATTGCTGCTGATTATCAGGACAAACAGTTGGTATTGATAGGAGTGCTTACGGGCAGCTTCGTGTTTATGGCTGATCTGATGCGTCAGCTTGAGATTCCCTGCGAGGTTGATTTCGTGGATGCTTCCAGCTACGGAGACAGTACGGTCTCCACTGGTGAGGTTCGGATTACCGGGGATTTAAACGTGTCGCTGACTGGCAAGGATGTACTGGTTGTGGAAGATATTGTGGATAGTGGTCGGACAGTCTGCAAGCTGATACGGCTGCTGCAGACCCACCAGCCTGCTTCCGTAAGCGTTTGTACACTTCTCAGCAAGACGGCTCGCCGCGAGAGAACTGTGGAGCTTAACTATATAGGGTTCGAGATTCCCGACTGCTTTGTGGTGGGGTATGGTCTGGATTATGCCCAGCGTTTCCGCAATCTACCCTGCATAGCAGTGCTTAATGAAGACGTTGCAGTACCCAAACCACGGGCCAATGAGTGAACGGTCGAGAGGTGCGCTATGTTAGACCTGTCGGATCTGAAGCAAAAGACGGTAGACGAACTACGTGAGGTAGCCGCGAGCATGGACATTGCCGGCTACTCAAGCCTGAAGAAATTCGACCTGTGCATGAGAATACTTAAGGCTCAGAGCGAACAGGATGGGAACAAGTATCAATATGGGGTCCTGGAGGTGCAGGGCGACGGGCGCGGCTACCTGCGGGTTAACGGGTATGTGCCGGACCCAACTGTGGACGTCTATGTGGCCGACAGCCAAATACGTCGGTTCGACCTGCGCACCGGCGACATGATCAGTGGACCGGTGCGACCACCTAAGAACAGCGAGCGATACTGGTCACTGTTGCGCGTGCAGACCATCAATGGTCTTCCTCCTGAAGAGGTCGGGCACCGTCCTGACTTTGAGGACCTTACCCCGATTTATCCGGATGAGCGCATCTATCTGGAGACCGCTGATCCGACCAATATCACGGGGCGTTTGCTGGACATCGTAACGCCAATTGGTCGTGGCCAGCGGGGTTTGATTGTTTCACCTCCCAAAGCTGGCAAGACTACTATCATTAAACAGCTTGCTAACTGTATGACAACCAACTATGATGACCTGCGCTTGCTAATCCTGCTGGTGGATGAGCGACCCGAGGAGGTCACTGATATTGCTCGATCGGTTGAAGGTGAGGTTATCAGCTCCACTTTCGACGAACTTCCGGATAACCACATGAGAGTTGCCGAGCTCGTTCTTGCCCGTGCTAAGCGTCTGGTGGAGCAAGGGGAAGACGTAGTAGTGTTGCTGGATAGCATTACTCGCTTAGCGCGGGCCAGCAATCTGACGATAGATCCCAGCGGACGAACGCTTTCTGGGGGACTTGACCCCACTGCTCTGTATCGACCCAAGAGCTTCCTGGGGGCGGCGAGGAACATTGAAGGTGGGGGAAGCCTCACTATCCTGGCCACGATTCTCGTCGAAACTGGCAGCCGTATGGACGATATGATCTTTGAAGAATTCAAAGCAACCGGCAACTTTGACCTGATACTCTCCCGCGACTTAGCGGACCGGGGAATATTTCCCGCAGTGGACATCATCCGTTCCTCCACTCGCCATCAGGAGTTGCTATTCACTGACGAGGAGATGCAGGCTGTGTATCAGCTTCGTCAAGCGCTGCATAATATGGAACCTGCTGAGGCTCTGGAAACCCTACTGGCCGGATTGCGCAAGACGAAGACTAACGCTGAATTCCTCGAAATGGCTGCCAAATCGTTTGCGAGATAACTCGATTATGTCGCAAAGCAGGGCTGAACGGAGCTGAATCCAAGATGGGAGACGCTGCTGTTACTCATCGGGTGGTGCGTGGGTCGCTGGTACTTTGCCTGCTGGTAGGCATTACTGCAATCATTGGCTCATGTCGGTCCCCCTCCTCGTTGGACCGACGGCTGTCGGGGACGGCAGTCAGCGAAGTAAACGACCTCAAGACGGATATACAGCTACTTCGTCGCCTTAACAGTATGGGTCTGTCTTTAGGCCAGCTAAAGGATCTTATTCCGGTAGTGAACCAGTTATGCAGTTTGCAGGCTCAGTACGAACAGCGCAAGGAAGGGATCGTTGCCCAAATGGTTCCACTCTTGGCCAAGGAGCGCGAGATGCTAATCAGTGGGCGCCCCGTTGCGGCTGCTGTTGACCGGCAATTGGATGCGCTGGAGGCGAAAGCAGAGGAAATCGAGGCCGAGCTGGCCGGGCAGCAGGAAGCATATGTGCAAAAGATTCGAGGGATCTTGACGTCTGAGCAGATCAGCAGGCTTGCAGGCGGCAGCAACGCTCATGCCCAGGCCCGCGAGCTGCTGATGTGGCTGCGCGAGTTGCCAAGTTCCAGCTATGCTGATGAGGCGCCAGTCCATGCTGAACTTCTGGCAGTACCCGAGCTGGGCCTGAGCGCTGAGGTGTTGAGGGGAATCTTCGAGACGGCCCGCAATCTGCCAGCCAGTGAGTACGCTTCGGCCGAAGCACGACTGGCAGAGCGGATAGCTCCGCTGTATCGTGCCGCTGATGAAGCGGAAAACCGCGCTATCGTGCAGACTTTCAGCAACGGGCGGATCGCAGCAATTCTCCGCGAGAAGGCGGAGGCTATGGCCAAATAGCTATGCGGGTAGCCATCTTCACCAACACCTATTACCCCGCTGTTAACGGTGTAGCCAATTGCGTGGCCGCGTACCGCGAGGGGCTACTTAACGCCGGCCACGAGGTAGCTATCTTTGCGCCGGCTCCTCAGGGATACGACTCACGCAGTGACCCCGACAACATCTTCCGCTTCCCGGGATTGCCGCTTCCTTCGGATGTGGACTATTCCATTGCTATGCCATATTCCTCTGCGGTGATGAAAGCTCTTCGCGCCAGTGAGTTTGATATTGTCCATACTCAGCATCCGGTGTGGGTGGGAGCCTGGGGGGCCTGGTATGCGCGCTGGAATGATATACCGCTGGTCACCACTGTCCACACTGAATATGAGCTGTTTGCTCCGATGATACCTCTGCCCACTGCCTTGGTGGAGATGTATCTGAACCTGCGGGTAACCTCTTATTGCAACAAGTGTCAGGTGGTGACCACGCCGGTTGAATCCACTCGTCGTCGGCTCGAAGAGCAGGGCGTGACCACGCCGATAGAAATCTTGCCCAATCCCATTCGCGTCAGCGATTTTGCCGGAGTAGACCGCAACAAAGTGCGCCAGCAACTGGGCGTCAGCGATGAAGTGGTATTGATTGGCTTTGTGGGACGGCTGTCGCCCGAGAAAAACCTGAAGGTGCTCATCGAAGCGGTGGGGCAGGTGCTGAGCCAGCGTAAAGAAACTGCTTTCGTATTAGTGGGATCCGGACCAGAAATGGAGAACATCAAACGGCAGATCCGTGACATACCTGGGCGAAAGCGTGTCTTTCTTGTTGGTAGTGTCCCCTATGCCGAGATCCCGCCCTTTCAAGCGGCCATTGATGTTCTGGTGGCGACCAGTTTGAGTGAGACTCAACCGCTGGCATATACCGAGGCAATGGCCGGCGCTACGCCCGTTGTGGCCCTGCGCGCACCAGGCGCTGCAGATATGATTGAGGATGGTGTTAATGGTCTGCTTAGCGAAGTTGAAGATGGCGCCGAGGGACTGGCGCAGAAGATACTAAGAGTGGTAGATGACTCCGACCTACGCAGGAAGTTGGCCGAGGGTGCCCAAAGGTCAGCGCAGCAATTTGACGTGGCCCATGTAACGGAACGACTGGTGGCTATCTACAACTACGCCGTGAAGCTGGGCGGCGAGTTGGCATTGTAGCTGAGGCCTTTGCCCGGCGGTATAGCTACTGATTTGTCCGTCATGCGTCAGGAAGGAGTGTCGGGGCCGGAGGGCGAACTACCTCGATTAGACTGCTTGGACGTTTGCACTCACCCTGCCCTGACCGTCAGAAGCGGTGCGTGCGGGCAGGGCGCCTCGCTTGGGAAAATTTGGGGTATCTATGCCGAAGCGCGAAGACATTGAGACAATACTGATAATTGGCTCCGGCCCAATAGTTATCGGCCAGGCCTGTGAGTTCGACTACTCCGGTACCCAAGCCTGCAAAGCCCTACGCGAGGAGGGCTACCGGGTTGTGCTGGTTAACTCCAATCCGGCCACCATTATGACGGATCCGGAGATCGCTGATCGCACTTATATTGAGCCATTGACTACCGAAAGCGTAGCCCGAGTCATTGCTCAGGAGAGGCCGGATGCACTGTTACCTACCTTAGGTGGCCAGACCGGGCTTAACCTGGCACTGAGCCTCTCGGAGTCGGGGGTGTTGTCTCGTTACAATGTTGAGCTTATCGGTGCCAAGCGCAAGGTCATCAAGAAAGCTGAGGACCGCGAGCTATTCAAAGATGCTATGCTGGCCGCCGGTCTGGAAATGCCGGAGAGTGCTTTTGCTAGCACTCTCAGTGACGCCCGCAATATTGCCCGCAAGATCGGTTTTCCTCTGATCATCAGACCCTCAGCAACCTTGGGCGGAACTGGCGGAGGCACCGCTCACAATATGGAGGAGCTGGAGGTCACTGCTGCCCATGGGCTGGATGCCAGTCCGATGAACGAGATTTTGGTGGAGCAATCGGTCATTGGCTGGAAAGAATATGAGTTGGAGGTGATGCGTGACCACCGGGATAATGTAGTCATCGTCTGTCCCATTGAGAATTTCGATCCAATGGGTATTCACACCGGCGACTCGATTACTGTCGCTCCTGCCCAGACGCTTACGGACGACGAATATCAGACTATGCGGTGAACCCCGAAAATGGGCGGATAGTAGTTATCGAGATGAACCCGCGTGTCAGCCGTTCCTCGGCGCTGGCTTCCAAGGCTACTGGTTTTCCCATCGCTAAGATTGCCGCCAAGCTGGCAGTGGGTTATACCCTTGATGAAATACCCAATGATATTACCCAGGAGACGCCCGCCTGCTTCGAGCCGACTATTGACTATGTGGTCACCAAGATCCCACGCTGGGCCTTTGAGAAGTTCCCGGGCGCTGATCCTCAGCTTATGACACAGATGAAGTCGGTAGGGGAGGCTATGGCTATCGGGCGGACCTTCAAGGAGTCGCTGCAGAAAGCAATTCGGTCTTTAGAGATCGGCCGTTTTGGTTTGGGCGGCGATGGTCGTGGTGCTCACTACGATGAGCTACCAGCCGAGGAATTGCGCGAGCTGCTAAGGACGCCGCATCCGGACCGCCTCTTCCAGCTACGTGGTGCTATGCGCAAGGGGCTTAGTGTGGAGGAGCTGTACGAACTGACTCAGATTGATCCGTGGTTCTTGCAGCATATGAAAGAGATCATCCAGATGCAAGATGAATTGGTGAGGTTACGCCAGCGTCCCGCCCAGCAGGCGCCAGCGATAGCTCCGGATCATATGCATCAGTTGAAGCGTGCTGGCTTCTCTGACCGCCAGATTGCGGTTCTCACTGAGTCAGACGAAAAGTCCATCCGGCAGATGCGTCGTGATACGGGGATAGAGCCAGTGGTGAAACTGGTGGACACCTGTGCTGCTGAGTTTGAGGCCCATACCCCCTACTATTACTTAACCTACGAACGGGAAGATGAGTTCCGTCCCAGTGAGAAGCCCAATATTATCATTTTGGGAGCAGGCCCCAACCGCATTGGCCAGGGCATCGAATTCGACTATTGTTGCGTTCATGCTGCCTTAGGTCTGCAAGAAGACGGCTACGAAGCCATAATGATCAACAGTAATCCCGAGACAGTCAGTACCGACTATGACACCTC
>JALGTJ010000037.1 GCA_029821415.1 Candidatus Zipacnadia bacterium | reverse complement strand
TAACCGGCTGGCCTCCAATTCCTTGCTGGATGGGCTGGTATTCGGCAAGCGCTCGGCTGCCGCCATGGCTGAGCTTGAGCCACTATCTGCCACTGCTGAACAACAAGCTGCCACTGGCGAACCAAACGACATCCTGGCAGCACCGGCCGACCTAAGGCCGCAGATACAACAGTTGATGTGGGAGCAAGTCGGAATCATTCGTGATGGTGATGGTCTGGCTGAGGCGCAGGCCCAACTTGCTGAGTGGGCCGCCCAGATTAGCACCTGCCTTAGTCCGCCTCTGGCCGAGCTGGAGACTGCTAATATGTGCCAGGTTGGCTTGCTTATGGCCAGTGCCGCTTTGCACCGCACTGAAAGCCGTGGAGCTCACTATCGCAGCGACTTTCCGGATACCAGTGCACGCTGGCGAAAGCATGTGATTCTGCGTAGATCGCCCGCCGGTGACCTGGCCATCTCATCCCGGCCCATAGAGGCCAACGCTACGACTTGATGCTCTTTGCCGTTGCGGTACCAGCCACTTGCCGGTGCCAAGGCGATGGTGGGTGAGGGCTTGTAGTCCGAAGCAGCTTCTCTAATGGTAGCCTCCGCGAATGAGCCATCTACAGCGACAAATAACGAGACTGTTCGGTCGTCCCAGCTTTCGCATCCTCGCCGTTGCAGCAGGGTTTGTCACCTTCGCTGGGCTTATGTGGTCAAACCTGGGCCATCCTGACTTCTGGCTTGACGAGAGCATCACGGCCGGACACATCGCCAGGCCCGAATACATACACCGGGATGCCTTCCATCCTCCTGGTTATTACTGGCTGCTGATGCACTGGTCCGACCTTTTCGGCTCCGGCGATGTGGCACTGCGTTCGTTTTCGGTTGTGTGGGCGCTGTTGGCAGTGGTGCTTGTGTGGCTACTGGCTTGCCGGCTATTAGAGTCCCCCGCCGATTTACTGGCGCTGTGGCTGTTTGTGCTTTCACCGCTGGGTCTGCTGTACCTGCGTACGGCTCGCTATTTCGCAATGACTACTGCCCTGTTTCTGCTGGTCGCCTACTTGCTACTGCTGGCGGCAACCGCGGGCCGCTGGTGGCACTATATCTTATTGGGCCTGTCCGCTGCAGCACTGTTGTGGACTAACTACGTTGCCGCCTCGCTGCTTCTGCCCGGTTACTTGCTATTGCTTTGCACTGCTCGCCGCAGCCAACCCGGCTATCTGCTGCGCTGGCTGGCGTCTGCCGCCCTGCCCATTATGGCGCTTGCCCCCTTGGCGGAGAGGCTGGTTCACTCGGTCTCCGCCGTTTCTCGTATTCCTCAAACTGCTCACCTGGGGGGGACGCTGTACGGCCTGGGGGTCAAGCTGGCCCTGCCGGTGTATGCAGCTATTGTTGGCGAAAATACTGATCCCTGGCGGTTCTATATTACGGTGCCGGTCTTCCTGGCCGGCGTCACATTGCTGGTAGCTGGCTTTGTCGGCGCACGCGGCGACCGCCATCCGGGCCGCTGGCTCAAGTTGTGGACCTGGCCAGCGGCAATTGTGGCAGTCGCGCTCGTCTTTAGTACCGCCGCTCGCTCCGAACCGATTGTGCGGGTGACCAGTGTCGCGCTATTCGCCCTGCCCTTTGCCTACATCCTGATGGCGCGTGGTGCTGAGGCCCTGCGCACTCCGCTGCTGGCTGGAATACTGGTGGGGCTGGTTTTTGCCGGAGACTTATATGGAATACACAACTACTTCGCGGGTGAGCAGTTTCTAAATCCTGCCTACAATGTTCCATGGCAGCAGGTCGTGAGCACTGTGCGAGCACGCTGGCAGCCCGGTGACGTAGTCATAGAGTGCTACGATGCCTCGTTTCGCCGCCTGGGCTGATGACACAACTATGGTTGAGTATCGGCTCCCGGTGCCTGTTGCGGATATGAAGCCGGTCCAGCAGTTTCCGCAAAGCAGGCAGCGCATCTGGCTGGTCGCCCGCGATCGCGGTGCACAATTACCGCGACAGATGACTGACCAAATCCGCGCTGAATTGGCTCGAAAAGCCAGCCAGGCTCAGGTATTCAATTTCAGGCCGCTTTCGCCAACTGTCTGCCGTTGGCGCAGCCGCCTGCTGCGCCGGCCGGTATGGGATGCGTACGTAAAGCTGTATCTGTTTGTGCCATGAACTTCCAAAAGTTGTTTGCGCCTACTACAATTATTGACTGAGGTGAACGAGTATTATGCAAACATTTGGCCCCTATCTTGACGGTTGGTACGACGTAGAGGTTCAGCTTCAGATGCACCTGTACAACCGCTATGACCAGGCTCTGGCTGAGGGAAATGCCCACAAGGACCAGATTGAGACTATTGCGCAGTTTGAGCAGTGGCGTGAGCACGTACGCAATACTTTCTTGGCAGGCATCGGTGGGTTGCCTCAGGCCGACTGTCCGCTGGAGCCTGACTATCGTGGCGAGCTGCGTGCTGAAGGCTTCACCATTCGCAAGCTTCTGTATCAGAGTCTGCCCGGGTGGTACGTTACCGCGAATCTGTACGTGCCTGATGAGGCTGCAAGTCCGGCAGCCGCCGTGCTCTTTCTCAACGGCCATACCCCTGAAGCCAAGGCTTACTCGTCTTACCAGAATGTCTCCCAGCACTTGGCCAGAAATGGGCTGTTTGTGCTTAACATTGATCCACTAGGGCAGGGCGAGCGCTACCAGTACTTCGACCCCAACACTGGGCAGGCACTTATCCCTGCCAGCACGCATGAGCACTGTTACGAAGGTGTCCAGTGCTGGTGGCTGGGCCAGTCACTGACCCGCTATTTCCTGCACGATGCGATGCGCGGTATTGACCTGCTCCAGTCGCTGCCCGAAGTTGATCCGGAGCGGATTGGCGTGACCGGTTGCAGTGGAGGAGGTACCCAGACCACAATGATGATGTTGGGCGATCCGCGCATTGCCGCTGCGGTCCCTGCCACCTTCATAATGCACCGCCGCAACTATATGTGGACCGGCCAGGCTCAGGATGCCGAGCAGATCTATCCAGGCACCAGTGCCGCCGGTATTGACCACGACGATTATCTGGCAGTAATGGCGCCCAAGCCGGTGCTGGTAGGTGCTGTTGCTTATGATTACTTCCCGCTGGAAGGTGCGGAGTATTCACTGGAGCGGGCCCGGCGCATCTACGAACTATTTGACGCCGGCGATAATTGCCAGCACCTGCAAGGCAAGTCAGCCGACGAATTGACCTGGCGGGAATCTAAGCTCTTCACCCCCGAAGAACTATGGGCTACTGAAACCGGCCAATTGCTGGGCGATGATCCTGCAACGACCACTGTCTGGCAGCTCAACCGGCGTGAGCGTCAGCAGCAGCTCAGCGAGCGGCACAGCGTGGAGCAGCTTCGCGACTGGCTCTCCGCGCAGGTCAACGATGGCCGCCAACCCGTCGAGTTCCATCCGCGTGTCTATGGAGCGATATACGAAGCGGATCTGTATTGCCAGAAGTACTGGTGGTGGTCGGAGCGAGATATTATCAATGTCGGTTTGTACTTGCACTTGCATCCTGCGGGCGATGCCCCCGAGTCACGGCCTCTAACTATCGCTCTTTTTGCTGGTGGCACCTCCGATGCTCCCCGACGGGAGAGCTGGATTCGCCAGCGCTGCCAGGCGGGCCAGCAAGTGCTGGTGCTGGACGTACGAGGCTGGGGAGCGCTTATGCCGCGCAAGCTCGGAGCACGGGATCGCGACTGGTACTATGGCACCAACTTCAAGCTCTTGTGCGAAGCTGTCTTTCTGGGTGACAGCCTCTGCGCGATGCGGGTGTTCGATCTATTGCGGGCCGTCGAATTTGCGCGGCAGGAACTGACGCCGACGCAGGTCAACCTCTACGCGGATCCCGGGTCTGCTGCCATCTATGCGACGCTGGCGGCCCTACTTGATGAATCTGTCGGACTGGAATTGCCCGGTGGTATCCCTGATGTAGACAGTTTCGTAGAGAACCGCTTTTACCGCTATCAGGATGGCGTCCACGGGGTGTTGCCTGGCCTGCTGGCCCGTTGCACCACCGGCGACTTGGAGAAGGCGCTTGCCGACCAACTGATATAGAACGAACGGGGCCGGCTGGCCCCGTTCGTCTTGCTTTACTTAAGAAACAGTTCAATCACGGGCACAAGCACCGGCGGTTTGGCTACTGGCAGCTCCAGAACAACTGTCTCAGTAGTTTCCTGGGGCAACGCCGGATGGGCCTGCCCGCCTTCGGTGAACTGAATCTCCGAGGCATCATTAAGCAGTTGCGCATACTCAACCTTGCCCCCCAGGCCTTTAAGCTGTATATGCTTGAATGGCCAGGCAAAGATGTGCAGGTACAGCCGATTGCCATTTTGGGTGTAGCGGCAATCCGGGGGTGCAGGGAAATCGGCAGGCCCGCAACCATAGATTGACCGATTATGCAGGCGCATCCACTCGCCTATCGCCTCCAGCCGCTCCACTGCGCGCGGGTCGATCTCGCCGCGGGCGTTAGGCCCGACGTTGAGTAACAGGTTGCCGCCCTTGGCGACACCATCAATCAGCATCTGGACGAGCATCTGCGCCGATTTCCAGGTGTATTCGTCGCGGTAATAACCCCAACTGCCGCTGAAGGTCTGGCAGGCCTCCCATACTACTGGCTTGCCATCCACGGTGAGCGGGCCTTCGGGTTGGACTTGCTCGGGTGTGATGTAGTCCTGCGGGATTTCGGTACGATCGTTGATAACGATCCCCGGCTGCAGCTCGCGGACCATCGCAATCAGCTTCTCTGCCTGCCAGTCATCCTTGCCTTTGCCGGGGGCCAGCAGTCCTTCCCCCTTCGTATCAGAGTACGAAAAGTCAAAGAACATCACATCAATCTTCCCGTAGTTGGTGAGTAGTTCTCGTACCTGACCATGAAGATATTCGACGTATTTGGCCATATCGCGGTCTTTGTTGGTCTTCAGTGCCTCTTCATCATTGCACTGAGGATGAACCGCATCAATAGGGAAGTGTGGATGGTGCCAGTCAATCAGCGAGTGGTAAAAGCCAACCTTTAGCCCTTCCGCTCGAAATGCCTCCACCATAGGTGCAATGAGGTCCTGTCCGTAAGGAGTGTTGGTGGCTTTGTAGTCGGTAAGCTGCGAATCCCAGAGGCAAAATCCGTCGTGGTGTTTGGTGGTGATGACGAAATACTTCATCCCCGCCTGGCGGGCCAGCCGCGCCCACTTCTGTGGGTCATACAGGTCTGGGTTGAAGTGGTCAAAGTACTTCTGGTACTCTTCGTCGGTCATCTCTTCGTACTTCTTTACCCATTCGTGGCGGGCAGCGGCTGCGTAGATTCCCCAGTGGATGAACATGCCAAAGCGGTCGTGTACAAACCATTCGGTGTTCCCCAATGTTGTGGGAGAAGATGCAGACATCTGTAATCCCTCCTGTGGTCCGAAGTGGAATTCGCTTGTTACGGCAGAAGGGTTCCTGCCAACTGTGAGAAGTCCTTCTCAGCTTGCTTGCAGGGCCGAAGAGTGACAGAAGGCGACTATCAACGAATCTGGGCTACGCCGCTACTTGGGTACCAGATGAGGCGCGAATGGCTCAAGGTAGTCGCGCCAGACCTCGTTAGCGAGCGCCTGACGCATCACCGAGAAGCTTAAGTAGGGGATAAAGTGCGGTCGCTGGGGACGGCGTAATAGGCTCATACCCGCCTCGCGCGGCGTCCGGTTGCCTTTGCGGTTGTTGCAGTCTCGGCAACAAGCCACCAGGTTAGTCCATTCGTGGCGGCCGCCGCGCTCGCGGGGGATAACGTGATCAACGGTCAGGTCTCGGCTTTTTTTGCCGCAGTACTGGCAGGTGTAGTTGTCCCGCTCCATCAGGCTCTGCCGGGAGAGCTTTACCTCGGGCAAGGGCCGGCGGATATGGTGTACCAGTCGTACCACTGACGGCATCGGTATGGTGACCGACGGCGAGTGAAGCACACGCGAATCGGCTTCCACTACCACTGCCTTGTCCAGGTATACGAGCGTTATCGCCCGCTGCCAGCGACAGATATTGAGCGGTTCGTAATTCTGGTTCAATACCAGTACTCGGCCATCGGCGTTGCCGTCGCTCATAGCGGCTAAATCTTATCAGAAAGCTTACGAGTAGTCAACTAACTCCGCTCAGCAATGTATGCTGCATTACCAGCTTCGGACCGGCTGTAAGTGGTTCGCCAGCATAGGAGGTTGTCTGGCAATGCCATCAGGCGCCATATTGGGTAAGTCAGCCGCTATGCTTATGCTACTGTGCCGCTGGCTGGCTAACTACTCCAGCCTCGGTGAACACTTCCTCGTACAGCTCGTCAAGTAGGCCCAAGTCATAAGCCAGATCCAACACCGTGTAGCGGTCGCGGAGCCGGCTCGCAAAACGGTAGGCACATTCTGCCTCCTCCAGGCTGATGCCGCACTCCCCCAACGTCCGGGGCAGGCCCGCTTTGCTGAATAGCTCCCTAAGTCGCTGTCCCGAAGTAAACAACGGCTCTAACTGGGCCCATGTTCCCTCCGGCTCGCTTACTACCAGCTCCAGTTGCCTGCGCAATTGGTCGCCTATGGCGTACTTGCTGGTTGCAGTCTGAGTTACCTGCTGCGCTGCTTCCGGCCCGATGAGGGGCGCATAATGTTCGTGGGTCTGGCGGGCGAACTCTGCCACTGGCGGGCGTGCGGCCACGAGCCTATCTACGTCAATCTCTCCAATACGCGGCCAGAGCTTCTCGTAAAGGGTAGTGCAGATCAGGTCACCGAGTGCGACCTGGAGGCCGTGGAGGCTGTGGTGCCGGCCGCGCGTCGCGGCAGTCATATCCCAGTAGTGAGAGATCAGATGTCCCCCGCCCGAGGCAGGCGCAGAGGTTTGGGCCATCGTAATGGCAACTCCCGCCAGCACCAACCCGCTCATCAGTAGCTCCAAGGCATCTCGCCTGCCCTGGCAGATTTCGCCGACGGCTTCGCGACACTGCCGGTCGGCTTGCGCGGCAAGTTGGGCGATCCAGGGGCAGAAATAGTCTCCGCGCAGCACAGAGGCGAGCTTCCAGTCGGTGCTGCTGGGAGAGCGTGAGAGCAAGTCACCGACGCCAGCGGCGCACATCTGGCGGGGCGCAGCAGCGATTATCTCGGTGTCTGCAATTATGGCTAAGGGTGGGGTAGCTGGGACTGTTTGCTTGATTCCTGCGATGGTCAGAGCAGCAAGCCCCGACGAATATCCGGTCATAGAAGCGGCCGTGGCCACCGCCACGTAGGGCACTCCAAGCTGTGTTGAAGCCGCCTTGGCAATATCGTTTATTGTGCCACTGCCGACTGCCACCAAGTAATGACAGTCGGCAGCTTTCTGCCCAACCAACTGAATCGGCAGCTCACTGGCTTCGACCTGCCTCTGTCCTGATTCCGGTTCAATTAATAACTCCTCAACATCGTTAGCAGCTTGACGAAGTATACTAAGCGCCTGCTCACCGGCAGCCTGGAATGTGTTGTTGTCCGCCACCAACAGAGCCGCGCCTGTCAGCTTCAGCTCACTGATCACCTGTGGAAGCCGGTCAAGCGCACCTCTACCGATCACCACCTGTTGGGTGGGAGTTTCGTGAACACGCCCGCACGGGCAGCGGCGCCGCATCGCCAGCAGCTCCCTGATGCTGCCGATAAGTTGCTCATAATTGTTGCTAGTCATTGGTCGGTCTGTTCCCTCCAGTCAGTGGCACTCTGTGGCAAACGGTGTCACGGTCGGCGCGCCTGTGCGCAGCAGTGCTGATTTCAAAGGAAGGCAGGGCGTCCGGGTATGGCCGTACCGTCAGGCTCCAGGCGCAGGCGCCCGAACTGGATAGTCGGCGCTTGCTGTGCCTCAGGTGGCGCCAGGATTGTCAGGCGTCGGTTGTGATAGTCAATTGTTCGCAGCAGGCCCAGAGCCTGGCCGATCCTCTGCTCATCTAATAGGCCAATCAGCAGCCCTCGTAGTTCATCAGCCCCGGCCTGCTGTACATGGTGACGGTCGGGAAGATTGATAAGCGATCTGTCCTGCCAGTCTATTTGTTGGTTGTGGCTACCAGAAAGCCACGCGGCAAAGAGCTGCTGTCGCCAGCGCTGGCGCTGCTGCCGTGGCTTTTCCTTGCAGCAGGTCAACGGTTCCAAAGCAAATGTGTGGATTGACTCATCACGGGTGAACGGATCAGTTAAGTGGCTGAGGCGTCTGGGTGGGGCGATGGCTACTACCAAAGCTGGCGAAAGCAGTTCAATCTTGGCTTTTTTCAAGGATAGGGCGTACGGGCCGTCTACAAAGCCACTGGTGTCGACTATCACGTAGTCCGCGCCAGCTCGCTCGGCACGTTGCACCAAGCGCACGGTGCCGGCCACACAGTCGGCTGGACATGCTGCCGGAGTGACGTCACCGACGAAGTAGAACTCACCCTGCTTGGCTTCAGCAAATCGCCAGCCCACTGTGGCAGGTGGCCCGATGCGCGACTGACCGACGTCAGCGTCAAGCATGGCGACCCGCCCCTGGCTTGACAACTGCTGAGCCAGCCACTGGCTGAGAGTGGATTTACCGGTGTCGGTTGCCCCGATGATGATAACCCGTCGCCAACCTGTCTCTATTTCGGCCAGCAGTGCCTCCCACTGAGTCGGCACTTCCAGATTAGCAGGTAGGCCCAGGCAGGGCCACTTTCTGTCTAATGATTGCTCGGCAGCCATAACTTACATAGTCCAATGGCTGCTACGCTGTGAGCATTTCGCGTAGCGTTAATGCATTCCGGGGGGCATAACCTGCGGCGTCGTTATCGAAATAGACGAATATATCGCGCTCTGCACCGCTTGCCGTCAGCAACTTCTCAGCCCAATCTTTCAGTTGTTCATCACTGTAGTTAGAGGCATACAGCTTCTCGTGGCCGTGCAGCCGGGCGTATATAAAGTCCGCGGTGATAATAGTCTCGATAGGGTAGTTCGGCGCATCAGCCCAGACCAACGCGCAGTTATGCGCTTCCAGTAACTCATATATCTCGGGACAAAACCAGCTCTCGTCGCGAAATTCCCAGGCCCAGCGCTGATCCGGTGGTTTCAACTCCAGGAACGAGGCAAGCCGCTGCTGATCGCAGCCAAAGCTGGGGGGAAGTTGCCACAGGACGGGACCGATCTTTTCGGCGAGCGGCTTTATGCTGTCAATGAATCGCTGCAGCGGCTCGTGGGCGTCGGTCAGTTTGAGCCGGTGGCTTATATATCTGCTACCCTTCACGGCAAAGACAAAGCCAGGTGGTGTGCGCTTGTGCCAGCCCTGTGCGGTCTGGAGCTTGGGCAAGTGATAAAACGAGGAATTCAGCTCCACGGTGTCAAAGACGGTTGCGTAGTGCTCCAGCTCTTTTCCCTTGGTCAGATCATCGGGGTAGAAATCGCCTCGCCAATGACCGTAGCTCCATCCGGAAGTGCCAACGCGTCGCTCAGCCATCCTTTACGGCTCCTCTTCGGCTTCTTCGCCAGAACCTCGCCCATACTCCCTAAGCGTTTGGGCCATCTGGCGTAGCCGCTCTTGAACTGCGTGGTGTACGGTGCCTTCGGGGTAGTTGCCTGCCTTGTCCACCTCGCCCGCGGGTATACCGGTCAGGATCTCGAGCGCCTCGTCAACGGTCTGCACTGCCCAGATGTGGAACTGACCGGCTTTGACTGCCTCCACGACCTCTTCGCGCAGCATTATGTTGTGCACATTGGCAGCGGGGACCACCACGCCCTGCTGGCCGGTAAGGCCCTTGACCTTGCAGACCTGGAAGAAGCCCTCAATCTTGCGGGTGACCTCGCCGATAGCCTGGACCGAGCCGTGTTGATCCACCGAACCAGTAACTGCGATGTTCTGGCGCACGGGAATGCCTCCAATGCTGGAAAGTAGGGCAATCAGCTCGGCACAGGAGGCACTGTCTCCCTCCACCTGGCTGTAGCTCTGTTCAAAGCTGATGCTCGCAGCGCAGGATAGGGGTTGGTCGGAGGCATACTTTTGCTGCAGGTAGCCGCTGAGTATCAGTACACCTTTGTCATGGATCGGGCCGGATAGCTTTACCTCCCGCTCGATATTGACGACTCCTGTGGTACCTGGCGAGCTGCGGGCGGTAATACGAGCAGGCATACCAATGGTATAGTTACCCAACACAGCGACCTGCAAACCGTTTGTCTGGCCGAGGGCCTCGCCCTCGGTCTCAATTAGCAGCGTTCCTTGCTCAATCAACTCCAGCAGACGCTCCTCGACGCGGTTAGAGCGCCAGATGGACTGCTCGAGGGCGGTCTGGACATCTTCGGCTTGTACCAGCTCCCCATTGCCATTGCGGCGAGCCCAGTAAGCTGATTCGCGCACCAGGTCCACCACTTCAACGAATCTGGTGGTCAGCTTCTTCTGGTCAGCAGCGGCGCGTACCCCGTGCTCAATGACCTTGGCTATTGCTCCGGCAGAAAACGGCGGCAGATCTTCTTCCTGGCACTTCGTGGCGATAAAGCGAGCATACGCCTGAATCGTCTCGTCGTTGCGGTCCATAGTAGTGTTGAAGTCGGCCTGGACCTTGAACAGCTTACCAAACTCGTCGTCATAGGCGTGCAGCAAGTAATACACTAATGGGGTGCCAATGAGCACCACCTTGACATTAAGTGGAATGGGCTGAGGCTCAAGGCTGACCGTGGAGATCAGTCGCACCTGGTCCTGGATAGACTCGATTCTGATCTGCCTGTTCTTGAGACAGCGCTTTAGAGCGGTGCAACGCGCCGGGCTTGATCATAGTGAAATCGGTGGTCAGCGCTCCCATCCGCGTCTGGTATTCGATCTCACCGGTGAGATTATCAATGGTCGGGTTCATCTCCAGGACTACCGGGGCTCCCTTTAGTTCTTCGTTGGTGACTAGTGTGTTGATGCGATACCGCTCATACGGTGTGCCGGCACCGGTGATAAAGGCCTCGGGAATGGTGAATGCCGGGGAATGTTCTTGTGCTTCGCGAAAACGAGCGACATTCTCCACCAGATCGTGCTTCATCTGCTGGAAATGTTCCACCACTGCTTCATATTTCTTATATTTTCCGGCCACTTCGTCAATTAAGTGACCAGTGGTGAACTGGATAGTCTGGCGATCCAGTTGTCGCAGTGCCTTGCGGGCTTCTTTCTCGCGGCGCCGTAGGTCCTGCATCAGATCCACCAGGGCGTCTTGCAATTGCTCGCGTTTCTTGTCTAGTTCTTCGCGCTCTTCTGCGCTCATCTGCTCATATTCTTCCGGTGTCATTACGTCACCGTTAGGAGCAGGAGCGACAATCAGCCCACTGGCGCTGCGGCCAATAGTAAAACCAGCCTGCTCAGCTTCCTTCTCGAAGGCATGCATCTCTCGGCTGCGCTCTTCGCGGAATTCGCGGAGCAGTTCGTCACGCTGGGCCTGATATTCCTCGCTGTCGAAAACCTGCTCAATAGCTTGAGTTATGTCCTCAATAAGCTCGTCAACATCCTGAGCCAGTCGCCGACCATCGCCAGGGGCCAACTGCAGTGCTATCGGTGAACGTGGATCGTGGAAGTTGTGGGCGTAGCACCAATCGGCAGGTGCGGGCTGCTCGGCAGCGGCGGTCTCCAGAGCCTGGCGAGTAAGTGTCGTCCGACCAGACCCCACCGGTCCCAGCACAAAAACATTATAGCCCTCACTGGGAATAGTGGCCCCGAAATCAACGGCAGCTAAGGCCCGCTCCTGGCCGATTGGCTCAATCGCCGGCTCCAGTTCGGCGGTACTCTCTATCCCCAGGCTGGCGGGGTCGCATGCCCACCGCAGCTTCTGGAAGGGTACTTCAAAATCACTGGTATTCAAGCGAAATCACCTCAAGTAAGTTATGATAGCTTACCGTTCAGACTCGATCATACAAGATGCGATTGAAAGTGGCGTGGTCATATGTTATCCATGAGTCGTACTCGTACCTCCTGCTGTGGGAAGAGTTCTGCCAGCTTGGCAGTTGTGTTGGTGAATAACTATACTGGTCGGTGCAAAAGAGGATTATTTGCGATTCTGAGGAACGGTCCAACTGCAGGATAACGAGCAAGAGGACGGCCATAGGCCTCGGTTATGCCCAACTGGTTTAGCAGTCAGCTTTTGGCCACCACAAAGCGCGCCAGTTTGCCGAATATTTCTGAATCTACTTCTATCTGCGCTTCCACGTAATCCGTTTGATATTCCTGGCTGAGTATATGGCCCCGTTGGTGAATCATATCCAGCAATTCCAGATGATCGTAGGGCAGGCGAATCGTTGCTGTGGTACGCCGGTTGCGGACCAGCTCGCGCAGGCGTTCTCGCAGTTCTTCCAGCCCCATGCCATTTGTTGCTGACAGTGGCACGGCATTGGGCAGTCGCTTGAGCCGTTGCCAGGTGGCCTCAGACTCCTTTACCAGATCCCATTTGTTGAGAGCGGTGACGTAGGGCTTGTCCAGGGCTTTTAGCTCTCCCAGAATCTCTTGACTGGCGCGGTGCTGCTCCAGTGCCCCTTGGTCGCTGGCGTCAACCACTTCCACTATAATATCGGCTTGCACGGCCTCTTCCAGCGTGGAGCGGAAGGCAGCAATCAGATTCGGTGGTAGATTACGCAGGAACCCAACAGTATCGCTAACCAGCGCTGTAACACCGTCTCCCAGATTCACCCGTCGGGTAGTCGGGTCGAGGGTCTCAAACAGACGGTCGTGAGCAGCCACCTCCTGTGAGCCAACCAGGGCGTTGAGCAGACTAGACTTGCCGGCGTTAGTGTAGCCGACGATGCTGATTGTGGGCAGGCCCGAGCGACGACGTGCCTCCCGCTCGGTATCCCGGCGGGTTGCCACCTCTGCCAGTTCACTGCGGATTTGGCTAATACGGTGCCGCAACTGGCGTCGGTCGGTCTCCAGCTTCGTCTGACCAGGCCCACGCACGCCGATACCCAGTACGCGCCCGCCGCCGATACGCGACATCATCTTCCCGTGGCCGACCAGTCGGGGCAGCAGGTAGGTCAGTTGCGCCAGTTCTACTTGAAGCTTACCCTCGCGGGTGCGGGCATGCTGGGCAAACACATCCAGGATGAGCTCCACTCGGTCCAGCACCTTCCAGTCCTCCAGCACATCCAGAATATTGTTGATCTGAGCCGGCTTGAGGGTGGCATTAAAGACCACCATATCTGCATCATTGGCCTTGATTACTTGCCTGATCTCCTCCAGTTTGCCCTTGCCTACGTACGTAGCTGGGTGTGGCTTGCTGCGGGTCTGGGTAACTACATCCACCACCGAGGCACCAGCGGCTCGGACCAGTTGCAGCAACTCCTGCATTGCTGACTGGGAGGCGCCGGCATACTCCTCGATGCCGACCAGCACTGTCCGTTCCGGCTCCAGTCTGAGCTCTTCGCGGCCTACAACTATTTGTTCGTCAAATGCCAATTCTGCTGTCCTCCTCACTGCCTGCTACAGATACCCTAAGTTACGCAGTCGCTCGGTGATTATCTCCTCTTCGGCGGGCGAGTACGCCGGACCTTGTCGGCGGTCGGCTGCTTCCACCTGGGTCGCCTTGTCGGTGGCAACTGGCAGCGGCTCGGAGAAACATTCATCCAGGGCTTCCCCATCCATATAACCAGGCACTGGCTGGCCCAGAAGCCTGAGCAGCGTCGGGGTAATATCCTCAATGCGGGCCTGCGCGATTTGCGCGCCGCTGCGCACTCGCGGCCCATACACAATCACGGTTCCCTCGGGCGCATGTCCGCCGGTGATACCAGGCACAGTGATAGCTGGCTCTACCTCCAGGCGATGCCCCTGGAAGTCAGCAATCAAAGGTCCCTTTAAGGTGATCTTCTCATTCCACTGGACTCCTATATCGGGTATGGCATCCAGATGTGGGCCGGCGTAAAGCTCCTCGCGCCGGAAGACCCGACTGGCCGCCGGCTGACCGGTGGCGGCATCCCTCGCCGAGGATATTAGCTCGCTCAGTTGCGCCCGGACCTGCTCGTACTGCTCGCCGGGTGCGACTATTCCCTGGGGCTGGCGGCCGCGCAGATTCACCCACGGAGCAGTCTCCCAGTAGTACGAATAGGCCTGAGTCTGCTCCCAGTTGATATTCTCAGTTAAGCGTCGCGAGAAGCAGCGTAGTGATTGCAACTGCCGGTCTGGGAGGCTTATCCACGGTCAGCCCCGCCGCCCGCAGCAGGTTTGGCATATAAGTACGCCCGCGATTGTAGCGGGCTGCGCCGTGATCCGAAGCGATAACGATGACGGTGTCGTCACCGACCAGCGCTCGCCACTGGCCGACAATCTCATCAATAGCTTGATATATGCGCAGAACCGGATTGCCCAATCGTTCTGCCAGTTTGGGATCGTGCTGTGGATGGCTGGGATCAGACAGATGCCAGAAGTAATGCTGAATCGCATCAGTTTCCACGAAGGCGATGGCAAACAAATCCCAACTCTGGCGCTGGTACAGGTACTTCCCAATTTCTGACTTCTTGTGTAGCTGAGTCAGAGCTGCCTTGACAGCCCGGTCATAGTAGCCGCGCAATGCGTAATGCTTGATCTCGGCGTGAAACGGATATTTCCCAAAGCGCTGGCGCAGCTCGCCAGCCAGCTCCGGCGGCCAGGTCGCGCCCTTATGCCCCAGTGACGGACACAGCCAGCCGGCGACTCCTATGCCGTTTAGCTGCTCCATCGGATAAGTACAGGGGATATTCAGACAAGCTAATTGACTGCCTGCGGCGCTCAGCAAGGAAAATATAGTGGGCACCTGAATATCGGCTGAGGTTATCCGCCGCACCTGATAAGTGCCTGGCACTGGCTGCAGAAAGCTGAATATGCCGTGCTTGCCCGGATTGACGCCGGTTATCAGGCTGGGCCACGCCTGAGGGCTGGAGAATTCGGGAGTGGAGCGCAGCGGCCGTCAATACCGATTAGCAGTATCCGCGCCATAACGCCCCTATGCGGTCCAAGTGGTAGGCAAAACTGATTATTATTGCTACAATAATCATACCCTCGGCGGGTATTGCTGTAAAGGGTACTCCCTAAGCACGGTGGCTGATGCCACTTTGCTGTGCCAGTCACTTGACTTCAGCGGTGATATTGCCTATAATAGAGTTGTGCAGTCGGGAGATGCCCGGCTGCAATTGTGTCTTTGTTGGCTCGATGATAGGGGAAGCGATGATGTACGCAATATTCCAAAGTGGCGGCCACCAGCATAAGGCCGTGCCGCAAGAAATCGTAATACTGGAAAAGCTGGACGCTGAAGTTGGCGAGCAGGTTAGCTTTGACGAAGTGTTGATGGTGGACACGGATGACGAAGTCCGGGTGGGCACTCCCCACGTGGCGGGCGCTCGAGTGACCGCTACGGTCGTCCAACAGGGCCGTGGGCCGAAGCTTCGCGTCTTCAAGTATAAGCCGAAAAGGAATTACAAGCGCCAGTATGGTCATCGGCAGGCGTTTACGGCAGTACGTATTGATGAGATCAAAGCGTAGGAAGTTGCGCTTGATAGTCTTGAGGTGATTGGATATGGCACACAAAAAAGGAATGGGCAGTTCGCGAAACGGGCGTGACAGCGCAGCGAAACGTCTGGGTGTCAAGCGCTATGGTGGGCAAACCGTGGAGGCGGGCAGTATCCTGATCCGCCAGCGCGGTACCAGATTCCATCCCGGTATGAACGTGGGGCGCGGCGGCGATGATACCCTGTTTGCCAAAGCCTCCGGCCAGATTCGGTTCGAGAAGCGCAGGGGCGGACGCACCTATGTGAGCGTCGTGCCTGAAGTCGTCGAGGCGCAATAGAGGCGGAGGCTTGCAAAGTGATGTATTGCCGGCACCGATGTGTGCCGGCAATTTTGTTTATGTATTTGGTTATTAGCTATGGGGGCCAGCGATGTTTGTGGATGAGGCAGAAATTCAGGTGCGAGCCGGCGACGGCGGCGACGGTGCGGTGCACTTTCGGCGGGAAAAGTTCGTTCCCCGTGGTGGCCCCGACGGTGGCAACGGTGGCGATGGGGGCGATGTCATTCTGGTGGCTGACCCGGCCCTGCATACGCTGCTGGACTTTCAATATGAGTCAGTATTCTCGGCCGAGTCAGGCGGGCACGGTGCCGGCAAGCACCGGGATGGCAAGCGTGGAGCTGACTGTATTGTCCCAGTGCCCCCAGGTACTGTGGTCTACGACCAGTCCAGCGGTCAGCAG
>JALGTJ010000036.1 GCA_029821415.1 Candidatus Zipacnadia bacterium | reverse complement strand
GAAGGCCTGGAGATTCGCCCGGCGCTTGCCGGACAGACTGTCCATTCTCGTCGCTCAGTGCTTAACATCGCCCGCCAGCATGGGGCCGTTGCTGCCCTGAATGGGGGTTTCTTTGCTGAGCAGGGACCGCCCCTGGGCTTACTGGTTATAGATGGTGAGTGGATTAAGCATCCTATATTACATCGCACTGCTCTGGGCATTACTACCGACGGCGAGCTGCTTATGGACCGTGTGTCATTTGAGGGCCGCCTCTATTTTGAGGATCATGGCTACCTTGAGTTGGACGGAATAAACCAGGGGCATAATGAGTCGTATCAACTGGTAATGTACACGCCTCGGTGGGGTGAGGTCCTCGCGCCCTGTGCCCAATGTACGCGCCTGGTAGTTTCGGATGAGGCAGTGGTTGTGGCTAAGTGCACCGAGGCTCAAGCGGTGGCGATTCCTTCGGAAGGATATGTGATCTCGGGCTTTGGCCGATATGCCCAGCTTCTTAAGAAGGTCCACGAAGGTGAAGGTGTCTGGGCGCGATTGCAAACAAGACCCGAGTGGAAGAAGCTCGCCTATGCCCTTGGCGGGGGTCCGCGTGTTGTCAAAGATGGCCGCCCTCATGTCACGGCTTCACCCGAGGAATTCGGCTGGGACGTAAGCGGGGGGGCTACCTCACGCTCGGCGGTCGCCATCACCCAGGACGGTCTGCTCATGCTTGTGGCAGTTGAAACGCCGCCTGGTAAGCCGGGCCGTGGCGTGACACTTAGCGAGCTCGCTCAAATCCTGGTCAAACTCGGAGCACGAGATGCTATGAATCTTGACGGCGGGGGCTCTACTACCGTTGTTCAGCGCGAGCAGGTGATCAATCATCCCCGCGACGGCCGGTCGCGGGCTGTCTCCAACGCGCTGCTGGTGGTACCGGTTGGAGCAGGAGGCTAAGTGCTTGCAGTCTGTGTTTCGGCGAGGCAGTGTCAATAGTCTTGGGTTAGATGATGGAGCTCAAAGATGGCAATTGATTCTATAAGTAAGCGGATGTTGCTGACAATGGCAGTTGTGGCGATTGTACTGGCTGCCGGCTGCAGTCCAGCCCGGTATAATCGCACACATCAAGCGCCGACCAGCACTGCTTTTATTAGCAAGCACCCGTGGCTGCTGGAACGTCTGAGTCACTGGCGGCAGGAAGTTGATCTGACCGGGGAACGCTGGCCCGGCTATTCAGATCTGGCTGCCTTCCCTATCGGCAATGGTCAGGTGTTTGCTTACGAGGGTGTTACTTATCCGCTGGGCACGCTTGAAAATGTGGTAGGTCCCACTTATCAGAAGGACACCTTTTTGGGCAAGATCATCCCCCTGCTTTATATCGGCGATGAGGTTGTCGCCTGGAAGACTCAGCGTATGGAATGGATCAGCCCGGGTGGTGTGGTCAAAACGCAGTCATGGACGGACAACGGGTTGTGGTTGCAGACTTATGACTTTGTCCCTCCGTATGTCCCTGCGATTTGCCGGGTTATGATTGTCGGCAACGGTAGTCGGCAGGCGCAGCGTAATGTGGCGCTTGCCTTGGCCTTTGGCACGTCAGGTGGTGAGAAGGCCGGGGGCGGGCTGAGAATACAGCGGGGTAAGCATATTATACAAGCAGGATTCGTCGGTGCACGAGCTCGCGTCCAGATTGGCAAGCCGGATATTCCACTGCCGGAAAATATTGACATTAGGACCAGTCCGGAGCCAATGAGCGAGCAGACGCCAGTGTTGAGGTGCGAGTTGGGGACGCTACAATCTGGCAAGGACCTTGCCAAGCTGGCTTATGCAGTTGTCGCTACCAATGCGGACCGTGCCGAAGAGCTGGCTGCCGGTATTGAGCACCGTGGTTTTGAATTGCTTGATGATGCTCACCGCTACTGGCAGGAGCGGTATGAGCGTACGGTAACTGTTGAGACTCCTGACCAGCCGGAGGTGGGCGAACTACTCACCATTTCCAAATACCTGTGCGCGGTCCAGCAGGCGAAGGCTGGCGGATACTCGCCGATGGACGGGTATAGCTACACCTGGATTCGCGACAGTAACGGGCCGGTGCGCTATCTCGCTGCTGTCGGCGATTTTGGGTCGGTGCGTCGGCACCTGGAATATCATTTCCAGGGTTGTGCGGCGCAGGGCAAGATTGGCAACAATTTGCCGCTGGACTTGGAGGTAAAGAATGCGCCGCAGATTGATTGGTCGCAAGTTCCCGTTGAGCCGGCGGAGAGCTCCAGCTTCGTGATCCTGCAGCACTATTGGTACTACCAGCAAAGTGGTGATTTGCAGCTTATCCGTAGGCATTGGCCGATGCTGCGTCGTTGCCTGTTGGGGCAGGCTGTTGACGAGCGCGGCCTACTGCCGTTCCATGGCGATGAGACCTATCGTTTCCCAGGATATGAGTATTTTGATGCTGGCCGCGAGGTCGGACTGTACGTGAACCTGGAAACGCGGTCAGCCGATTCAGCTTTTGAGTATGTTGCCGCCGCCGAGGCACTCGCCGAGATGGCGGATAAGCTGGGCAAGGCTGAGGAGGCGGCGGATTATCGACGCCGTGCGGAGAAAGTCAGACAGACAACGGAAAGATATTACTGGCAGCACGACCGGGGCTACTACGCTCCAGCGATGTCTGACCTCTCCGACCAGGTTCAGCCCAGCCCGTTTGCTCCGATCAATCTGCGACCGCTATGGATTGGCTATGCTCCTCCCACCGAGCAGCAGCGTCGCAACATCCTCAACTCTCTCAAGTACCTGTGGCAGCCGGATAGTACGCCGAAGACGACCCCTGAGTTTGAGCCCTACGTGACAATGATACTCGGCTATACGCTGTATGCACTGGCTTCAATTGACCATCCTGCAGCCGAGGCGGCGCTAAACGGGCTGTTGGCTGCCGCCGAGAAATCCGGTGGCTTCGCCGAGATGAATGAGGCGGATAATCGGCCTAGCGATGAGATATGGGGCCAGCATCGCGTCCGGCCATGGGAAGGTGGCATAAATGCTGAAGCAATCTTGCACTATCTCACCGGTATGGAGGTGGATGCGGCCAGCGGGCGCGTTTTCCTACGACCGCAGATGCCGTCGGGCTGGAGCAAGATGACCATCAGCAATCTGCCGGTAGGCGAGGCGCGCCTGCGGCTGGAGGTGCACGGAGACAAGGCTACCGTCACCCGTCAGGATGATACTGAAGCACAAGTACTGCTGGCTGCTCGTCCGCTTGCTCTCACCACGGGCAATCAGCTAACTGTGCTCCAACCTGGAGAGAAGAAAGAAATTGACTTTACGCCTTCGTCTGGCGCTCGAGCATCACTCGTTGCTACCCGACCCTTTGTGTGGGGGCCGCCGAAGATACCAGCAGAAACAAAGACAGTCGTCTTCACGTGGTGTAAGGAGACGGCGGAGGAGTGCCGGCAGAAGTACGGGCCTGCCACTGTGGTATTTGATACTAAACTACCCTGGCCCACCCAATTCCTGCGCGAGGCTTTGCTGAGAGCCGACGGCGGGCGGCGCGTGGATACTCTTGTCCTTGATACTGACTATTTCCCCGGTGCCTTCAAGCGTAAGAAGTTCTGGAAGGACGGCGCCGGGGCAAAGATTGTGGCCGAATTCAAGCGGGCCGGTGGTCGGGTGGTAGAGCCGCCAGTTGTTCGCAAGCGCAGCAGCCAGCTCAAGGGCCTGGCAAGATAGCCGTGCCCTCTTCGGCCAAATAGGGCAGATATTCTTGTGCGAACTGTTGGTTGTATTTGAAGATGATGAAGCCGCCGGCGCCGAAGCTGCGGGCGATCTGAATCTGCTCGACGAGCTGCTCGGGGTCGTCAAACTGGCAGGCATCGCTCAGCGGCCCCATACCTACTACCAGCGGCACACGGCCCGCGATTGCCTTGCGCTGGGTCAGCAGCCACGTAGCGAAATCCAAGCGATCTGTAGTGTAGTTCATCGGGGCAACGAAATCCAGCAGACCTAGCTGTACCCACCTGGCGGTGTCCTGACCGAACCTTTCGCTGTGCTCTTCCCAGCGCGGGAAGACGGCTGCGGATATTGCTATACTGGGACAGGCAGTGCGGGCCTGGGTTACAAGGTCAGAAAGCAAGGCCGTCAATTGCGCCTGGCGCCACCTACTGAATTCCGCCGCGTATGGCCCTCCCGGCAAAATATCCTGCGGCCACTGGCTGATGCGGGCTCCAGTATCGGCGGCGAATTGCTGTCGGCATCGCGGACACAAACAGTAGTCCTGCCCCGGGTAACGCAAGTAGTCGAATTGCAGTCCGTCAATATCGTAGTTTGTGACCAGTTCGGTAACGATCCGCCCGAGTAGTTGCCGATTGCGGGGGTCAGTGGGACACAGCCATGGGGCAGTGTTCCCCTGGGAGTTAATCATTAGCCGTCCGGCCGCAGCGAATGCAGATTTGGTATGCTCAGCGGCGAACAGCATTTCGAGTGTCAGTATCCGCGCGTGCACGGCGATATTGTGCTTGTGCGCAGCGCTGACAGCTTCCGCCAGGTAGTCGTGGTGCCGGGCAAATTGGGAAACTGGCAGCACCTGGCTGTGGTAGTAAGCGATACCGGGGCTGCAAACGTAGGGGAATATGGCGTTGAAATTGGCCGCACTGAGCTTCTGTATGGCCGTATTCCAATCTGGCTTGACTTGGTAGCTGCTCCAGATCCCACGTAGTTCGACGGCTTTCGTATTGTGGCTGTTGGTAGCCGACGCCGTGGTCAACACAGCATTGTCGGAACGGGCGATTGACCACCAGCCCACGATTACAGTCACTGTCACCACTGTAGCTGATAGCCATACTGACCAGTGAAGAGTCTTTATATACATTATGTGTTTACCAGCCAACAGTGCTCAGTGGTGAGCGGATTGCGCTGGCCAAGTTAGGGTACCTGTTGGGGTTCTTTGAACTGGACTTTGCAGAGTTCCTCATACAGCCCGCCGGCGTGGGCTAGCTCGGCGTGAGTCCCTTGCTCGACGATGCGCCCATCGTCAATGACCAGAATCTTATCAGCATGCGTGACCGTCGACAGACGGTGAGCAATAATGAAAGTTGTTCGCCCCTGCATTAGCTTTTCTAGTGCATCCTGAATGAGCGCCTCTGAGGCGGAGTCCAGGTCAGAGGTAGCCTCGTCCAGTATGAGTATGCGGGGGTTGGACAAGATAGCGCGGGCAATGGTTATGCGCTGGCGCTGTCCGCCTGACAGGCGGGCGCCACGCTCGCCCACGCGCGTCTCATAGCCGTCCGGGAACTCCATAATGAAATCGTGAGCGTTGGCGGCAATAGCGGCTTGCACTACCTGTTCATCAGTGGCATCGGGCCGGCCGTACTTGATATTGTCACGCAGGCTGCCAGCAAATAGGAAGCTTTCCTGCATAACCATGCCGATGTTTTGCCGCAAGTTCCGCAGAGAGAGCTCACGCAGGTCATGGCCGTCAAGCAGTACCTGCCCAGAGGTTGGATCGTAGAAGCGTGGTATTAGGTGTACCAACGTGGTCTTGCCGCCTCCGGAGGGACCGACCAAAGCCACCACTTCCCCTGGTTTAGCCTCCAGGTTGATATCGCGCAGCACCATTTCACTGGGTTCGTAGGCGAAATATACATGCCTCATCTCAACATGGCCCTCTATCTTACTCAACTTCTTGGGTTCCGCAGCCTCCTGGACACTGGGTACACTGTCAAGAGTTTCGAAGATTCGCTCAATGGCGGCCATTGCCCAGTTGATTAGGTCGCTGATAGTGACCAGGGCGATTACCGGACTGTAGAGCATTCCCGCATAACTGAGGATAGCTACCAGGTCGCCGATCCTTAAGGTTTGCAGGTAGATGATTTCGTAGGAGCCGACCAGGATAATTATCAAGTTGGCCGCTTGCGTAACGAAATTGGCGTTGATGCCGAGTACTGCCCGCCAGATTCCGAGATTGATGTTTATAGTAATACTTTCGCGGATTTCCTTGACAAAGCGACGGCCTTCCCATAACTCACGCCCGAACGACTTGATGACCCGAACCCCGGAGATTGCTTCGCTGAGGGTACTGTACACCCGGGCGTACTGATCTCGCTCCTGGCGAGACAGCCGGCGAATACGCCGGCGCAGCATCAAGAAGTTAAGCACATATATGGGCAATGCGAGGGTAGCAATAGTGGCTAGGTGCCAGTTGTATGCATAGAGTATAATCATCGCCATAAGCAGAGTTATGACCTGGCTGGCGATGTTGACCAGTTGATCGCTGAGTATGCTTTGGACCCTCTCGACATCAGACAGTACCCGCGACATAATCCAGCCGTGGGGGTGGGATTCAAAGTAGTGCAATGAGAGTCGTTGCAAGTGGCGGAAAAGCTGCTGGCGGATATCAAAGACTACACGGTTGCCGATGGTCAGCAGCATGCGACTGCGAATGTAGCCAATGATGTAGCCTAATATGTAGATTCCGGCAAGTACAGCGCACATCGTCACCACAAAGTGCCAGACATCATCAACATTGGGGCTGCCGGCCTCAGCCTGCAGAGCGGCTTCGACGCCAAAGGCCTCGGTTAGCCGATTGATGATAACTCCCCAGATATAAGGCAGCAGCATATTGACGCCGGTGGCGAGGCCTACTAGCAGCATCGCTGTCAGAACTTGCCACCTATAGCGCCGAACAAATTTTAGTGCGCGCCACAATACCGACATTGATTCTTTCAGACCTTTGTTGGCGTTGTTTGTTGCCGGCTATACAGCCTATTACCGGAGCACTCAGAGCAGGGGGAGCTTGGTACGAATAGATGATTGAAACAAAGTAGGGACGCTTGTACCACAGCGTCCCTTCACAACTGGTTGGTGCAATCCATATTCACCGGACGATTTGCTAAGCGTAGACCTCGCCTGCTCTGACTAGACCTCGTAGGTTGTCGGCGCGTCGTAGTCCTCGGGCGGGTGCTCCAGGCTCTGGAATATTCGGTCGACGAAGGCGAGCAGTTCCCGTGGGTTGAATGGCTTGGTCAGATATGAATCTACGCCCGAAGACCATCCCTTGAAGATATCGGCATCCTGGGCCTTAGCTGTAAGCATTATTACGGGAATATCCTTGGTCCGGTCATTGGCTCGCAACTTCTTCAGTGTCTCGAAGCCATCCATTCGCGGCATCATCACGTCCAGGATAATCATATCCGGGACGTCTTTCTCGGCTGCTTCGAGTGCCTCGACGCCATCATAGGCAGTTTGCACCTCGTAACCGGCTCGCTCCAAGTTGACTTGAACCAGCCGTACAATGTGTCGCTCGTCATCAACTACCAGAATTGTTTTGGCCATTCTGCTAAGCCCTCCATTACTAGCTTGCGAGGTCTCGGGCCCTCGGGCGCATTTAGCTTCAATTACTCCAATACGTTAGGTTTATTATAGCAGACCATGCTCAGGATTGTCAAACTATTCAGCCAATGCTGTGTCCACCAATTGTTGGTCAGTCTCAAAACATGGCTCCAACTGTTGATACAATTCCTGATAGAGATGGTAATAACCTTCGTATACTTGGGTCCGCGTTGGGTCGGGAAGTAGTTCGTCAATGACGCTAATGGTTGCCGAGCATGCCTCGGGCACCGTGGCGTAGATCCTTGTTCCTACCGCGGCCAGGAGGGCCACCCCAAAAGCAGGCCCCTCGTCCACATTAATGGTACAGTGCGCCTGGCCGATGACATCAGCTTGGATCTGCCGCCACAGTTTACTGCGGGCTCCTCC
>JALGTJ010000318.1 GCA_029821415.1 Candidatus Zipacnadia bacterium | reverse complement strand
TTTATTGTGGCTGGCATCGTCCACTTAAGTATAATATACGGAACGCTGACCTGGGTAATAGTCTTTTTGCTGTGGTCCTATTTCGGCGCCAGTATCATCCTGTTCAGCGCCCACCTGGGCTGGGCCTATGATATGCAGCGACCGAGAAGCTCGGGACCCACCGAGGCTGATGCTTCTTTTTAGGCCCGCGCCCGGCAATACAGGAGGATTCTTGCAGCTTTCGGCGAATAACATAATTGGGATGAGGTACTGACGTATGTGCACAGACAGGATGAGTGAGGTGGACCACATTGTGTGGTGACCCCCGCCCCTCTACGAGCCGAAGCTCTCGGATGAACACCAGCAGGAGGACACTGAATGAGTGAACTTCGTAAAGACCCGATAGTTGAACGCTGGGTAATCATCGCCGCCGAGCGCGGCCACCGTCCTTCCGACTTCAAGGCCCCACCCGAGCCGCCCCAGTCCGGAGGATGCCCGTTTTGCGAAGGTAATGAGGCAATGACCCCACCAGAGATATATGCTGTCCGTGACGGCACCGCACCCAACACTCCCGGCTGGCAAGTGCGAGTGGTGCCTAACAAGTTTCCCGCTTTGGCCATTGAGGGGGAACTGACGCGCTCAGGTTTTGGGCGCCTGGATCGTATGACCGGCGTAGGCGCCCACGAAGTGATAATTGAAAGCCCTAACCACTTTGACGATATTCCCGCTATGAGCAGCGACCATGTCGCACTCATTCTGGATACCTATGCCCGCCGTACCAAGGACCTGCGGCGGGATGAGCGTTTTCGCCATACAATTGTATTCCGCAACTATAAAGGCGAAGCAGGAGCCTCGTTGACTCACCCCCACTCTCAGCTCATTGCTCTCCCCTTCATCCCCGAATTAACCAGGCAAAAGCTAAATAGTGCCCGCGAGTATTACCACCGCAAAGAACGCTGCATATTCTGCGACCTGCTCGAACAGGAAATGAGCATGCCCGAACAGGAACGGGTTATCTACTGCAACGACTGCTTTGTCATCCTCTCACCGTTCGCCGCCCGTTTTCCGTTTTCAGTGGAGATCTACCCGCTGAAACATTCCCATGACTTCGTGGAGATGGATGCCGCAACCCAGTTAGCTCTGGCTGACGCCCTGCAATTCATCCTGGGACGATATAAGGAAACTCTGAGCGACCCGGCCTACAACATGACGCTGCAAACCGCGCCCAACACCATCCCGCGGCCGGGTCATTGGAGCAGCATCACCTACGACTATCACTGGCATCTGGAGATATTCCCGCGGCTTACCAAGGTGGCCGGGTTTGAATGGGGCACTGGTTGCTACATTAACCCGGTTGCTCCCGAAGCTGCTGCTCGGTACTTACGAACGGAATCGTCGTTGCCGAGAACCGATAACCAATGAGTACAAACCAACACCAAGTTGACGAAAACCTGCTGCAATGCATAGTCGCCGCTATGCCTGTTCAGGTATTAGTCGTTGGCCAGGATATGACTGTACGCTATGCCAGCCCCGCTTACTGCAACAGACGCGGCATTAGCCCCGACGAGATAGTAGGAATGAGTCTGAATGACCTCTTCCCTGCTGGATTGCTATCTGAGGCAGACCTTGCTACGGCAATAAGTGACACGATCAACCACCAAAGCTCTACCCACTGGTCCGGCTATCGCCAACCCACGCCTGACCATGGCGAGCGCACCATTGACATCCGTCTGGATCCCTGCCTCTGCGAAGGCGAACAACAGGTATTGCTGACTATTGAAGATGTCTCGGAGCGCCATCGCCTGCTTTACGAACGCGACATCATCCAACAGGTCGGCCAAGTGATGCTGAGCATTGTGGACTTGCCACGACTACTTCATGCCATTCTCACAGGCATGACAGCCGGGGGAGCAGCCGGCCTTGGCTTCAACCGCGCAATTCTATTGTTAGTTGACGAAGAGGCCGGGCTGCTCAAAGGCGAGATGGCCGTCGGGCCGCGTGACGCCCAGGAGGCCTATGAAATCTGGTCACAGATTGAGCTACAACAGCCTCACACACTCGGCGATCTATTGGCCAAGGAAGCACAATTGCCTGCTCCCGAGGAAGAACCCTTGCACGATTTGGTCGCAGCGCTGCAGTTCCCCCTGGAGAAAACTGATATGCTGCCCCTGGCAGCACTGATTGAGCAACAAACAGCTCACATTACCAATGGCGCTAACGATCCGCGCGTTGACGAGCATCTGCATGAATTGCTGCAGACTGACGAGTTCGTAGTTGTCCCTCTGTTGATTGAAGGACAAGCCATCGGCGCGGTGATTGCTGACAACTTTGTCACCCGCGCCCCCATCTCCGAGGCCGATGTCCAACTCCTCAGTACTCTGGCCAACCAAGCTGCCCTGGCTATTGAGCGCGCTCGAGCATACGAAGAGATTCAGCAGCGAGCCGCGGTTAGCCACCGCCCAGAAAGAGAAAATTGAAGCTGAGAAGCTGGCCGCTGTCGGTGAGTTAACCGCCCTGGTGGCTCACGAAATACGTAACCCGCTTGCCACAATCGGGGGCTTCGCCCGCTCTATGCTGCGATGTCCTGAGGAGGTTGACCGTATCCTACGTAACTCCCAGATTATCCTGGACGAGGTTGCGCGACTGGAGCAGATCCTCAGCAATCTACTGGACTTTGCCAGAGCTCCGTCCAGTGGGATCGTGCTCGATCGCGTCGAGCCGCTAATAGAGTATGCTCGCCAAGTCAGCGAGACCCTGGCCGAGCAGACTGACGTGGAGATCCGCGTCAATGTCGAGCCGGATCTGCCCGAAGTATTTTTGGACCATGCCCAATTTCAGCAGGTCCTGGTCAACCTTGCCCGCAATGCTGTGGAGGCAATGTCTGACGGCGGCGTGCTGGAGATAGGTGCGCGGCGCGCCGATGATTCACTGGAACTGTACGTCTCGGATACCGGTACGGGCATCAGCGAAGAGCACATCAATGAGATCTTCGATCTCTTCTACACCACCAAGCCGTCGGGGACCGGCCTGGGTCTGGCCTTGAGTCAGAGAATAATCGAGCGGCACGGAGCTGAACTGAGAGTTAACAGCGAGAAAGGCAAAGGCACTACCTTTGTAATTGCCCTGCCCCTTCCCACGGGGGCCGATGAAGTGAGACAAGGCGGAAAAGATGTCGTCAGAGAGGAGTGAACATAATGGCGACGATTCTGATTGTTGATGATGATGAACACCAACGCCTGCTGTATAAGGAAGAGCTAGAGCTAGAAGGCTATGAGGTCGTACTGACCTCCACCGGCCCGGAGGCAGTTGCAACCGTTGAGGACAGCAAGATTGACTGCGTCGTGCTGGACATCGCTATGCCCGGAATGAACGGTGTCGAGACTATGGCCAAGATGCTGGACATAGACCGGCAACTGCCCATTATTCTGCACACCGCCTATCCCAGCTACAAAGACGACTTTATGACCTGGGCAGCGGAGGCCTACGTGATCAAGTCGTCCGACCTCAGCGAGCTTAAAGAGCAGATCGCAAAGGCACTTGCGGCTGATAACAGCGATTCCTAACTAGCGAAGGAACTTGAATAGATGGCTGCCAGTGATGATTCCGGTTCTATTAAGAACGCAGTTGCTATGGTTTTGGCGGGGGGCCAGGGCCAGCGCCTGCTGCCGCTGACTCGCCGCCGGGCCAAGCCAGCCCTCCGCTTCGCTGCCAACTACCGCATCATTGACTTCA
>JALGTJ010000035.1 GCA_029821415.1 Candidatus Zipacnadia bacterium | reverse complement strand
AGTTGATGCAGCTTGCCGTGCAGACCAGCAACCAGGGCTATCAAACGTATCTTTACCGGCAGAACGCTTCTGAGCCTGAGGTTGATTCGGCGGGACTTTCCCGACAGCTCAGCCTCCAGCAAATGACCAAAAGCCGCATTGAGGCACTGATTGCTAAGAATCCTGATAGCCTGGATGCCAAGGCGTTGCTGGCTGAATACTACTTACAAGCCAACAATCTCGAACAGGCAGAGGCAATTGCCGACGAGATTCTCCAGAAGCAGCCAGGCCACGGGCAGGGCAACTACTTGATGGGCCGGGTGCTGCAGCAACAGGATAACTGCCAGCAGGCCCTCCCCTACCTGCGCAAGGCAATAGCGGCTCAGCACGGCAACCCCAGCATACGAAGCTCTGATCCAGTGCACAGAGTCAATCAAGCGCCTGTCGCTGGCGCGTGATTTTCTGACCAGTGTGCTAGCCGATACATTGGGCGCTGCCCAACCCGATCAACGCATTATTCACCTGATCGTTCACTATCTGAGTCGCATCTATGAGCAGCTTGGCGACCCCGAACACGCGGCGTCCGAATTGAAGGCCTTGTCAGACGCCTATCCTGATTCGGCGCCTCTGGCTTTGGAAGTTGCTCGCACCTTAGCCAGCAGCAATCAGCTCCACCAGGCCGCCGACTGCTACAAGCGAGCCGCCCGCTCGCCGAAGTACGGCAAGGCCCTGGCAGAAGCCGCTCTCCTGCTACTTCCCGAGCGCCCTGATGACGCCTTAGCCCTGGCGAATGACTATGTGGCCCGCATCGTGCAGGATAGCAAAGCACTGGAGCTGATTGTCGAGATGCAGGGAAACTCCCAGCCACTGAGCCAAGCTCGCCAGCAAGCCCTGGCCAAACTGCTGAGCAGTCAGCCCCACAGCAGTGACTACGAGATGGCCAAGGTGGAGCTGTGGAAGCAGGCGGGGCGTCCCATGGAGGCCGAGGCTTATTATGCGGCAGAGGTGCTGGCCGACCCGAGCAATTCGGCCCTACGCGCGGCTTTGGCTTATGCTCTGTGGCTGCAAGAGAGGAGCAACGGCCCTCGCAGAAAACGGCGAGCGGGAGCAAGCCATCCACGAGCTGGGACAGGTGCTGGTTGATAATCCCGCAAATCCCCAGGCCAAACTGATGAGAGCCGACCTGCTCAACCAGGCAGGAGAATATCAGGAGGCTCTCTGGGAACTGTCTCAGACGCTGGCCTTTCATCCCGAGATAGGCCAGGCCGGCGACGCGGTAGTTGCTATGGTTCAGGAGGGTAAGCTGCCGGTGAGCACAGTACTGCTGGCGCTTGACCAGGCCCACGCCATTGCCCGCCAGCCCGAGGTAGTGCGCGAAGTTGCCTCTCGCCTCAACCAAGCGGGCAACCGAGCCACTGTGGAGAAGTGGCTATCTGACCATCCTCAGCTCAATGAGGGGGGATAGCGAGTGGCTGCTCCCTTTGTGGCGATAGTCGGGCGCACCAACGTAGGAAAATCAACCCTGTTTAACCGCTTGGTTGGACAAAGACTGGCCGTCGTGGATGCACTTCCTGGTGTGACGCGGGACCGGCTGTATGCGGAGATTGACCTGGATGGGCGCGAAATCGTCCTGGTGGACACAGGCGGGCTGGCCGGAGCCGAGGGCGATCAGTTTATGACCAAAGTAAAAGAGCAAGCCGCTATTGCCCTGCAGGAAGCCGACTTGCTGCTATTTATGGTGGATGCTCGCGAAGGACTGGTCGCGCTAGATTGGGAAGTAGCCGATGTAGTACGCCGCTCGGGCAAGCCTGTCGTGCTGATCGCCAATAAGATGGAAAGCCCCAAGCTGGACCCCAATGAATTTGCGGAGCTGGGTTTTGGCATGCCCCTGCAGTTGTCGGCGCTGTATGGCTACGGCCTGGGCGAGGTGATTGACGCCATTCTCTACAACCTCCCGCCGCCGGGAGCCGAGGTAGAGCCGGTAGCTGGGGAAGTTGCCATAGCCCTGGTAGGACGACCCAACGCTGGCAAATCCGCCATTATCAATGCTCTCCTAGGCGAAGAGCGGGTCATAGTCAGCGAGGAGCCAGGCACCACCCGTGATGCGGTAGACATAGCTGTTGAATTTGAGGGTGAGCCCTACCGTCTGGTGGACACCGCCGGACTGCGGCGCCGGGGCAAGCGTAGTCAGGGCCTGGAATACTACAGCAGCCTGCGGGCCCTACGGGCCCTACAGCGCGCTGATGTCGGGATAGTGGTTATTGACGCCCTGGAGGGCGTCACCAACCAGGATGCCCATATTGTCGGCGAAGTGATGAATGCAGGTCGCGGTTTGGTGCTGTTGGCGCACAAGTGGGACCTGGTACAGGACTTTGCTCGTAGTCAAAATGACGAGGGCACGGATATGGCGCAAATCGAGCAGACGCTGCGCGCCGATTTCTCTCTTATCGTCGGCAGTAGGCTGCGCTTCGCTGACTTCGCAGAACTAATCTTCACCTCGGCGGTTACTGGTGAGGGGCTTGAGCAGATCCTCCCAACTGCCAGGCAAATTGCCAAACAGTACGCCCGAGAGATTGAGCCGACGCAACTTGACGAGGTTCTGCAGGAAGCGCTGGTAGCTCACCAGCCTCCTTCCCGTAAGAATCGTCGGCTGCGCATACGCAGCATTGAGCAGGTCACCACCCGGCCACCAACCTTTGTGCTGCAGGTCAATGACCCTGAACTGATGCACTTTTCCTACAAGCGTTACCTGATCAATCAACTACGTGAAGCATTCGGCTTTGAAGGTACTCCGATCAGGTTGTTTGTGCGCCGCAATCTGCAACAGCAAGAGAGTTGACCTTATATGTTCGAAATTGCACTCCCAATCGTCCTGGTGACCGCCGCTTATTTGATCGGCGGTATTCCTATTGGAGTGCTGGTTAGCCACAGCCGTGGCGTAGACATTCGCAAATATGGCAGCGGGAACATCGGAGCAAGCAACGTGCTGCGGACCCTGGGCGTGAAGGCAGGCCTGGCTGTCTGGCTGGCTGATGTCACCAAGGGACTGCTACCAGTGGTGGGGGCACGACTGGCGCTGGCCGGTATGGTAAGTGACCAGCAGATCGAGTTGTGGCTAAGCCTCGCAGCACTAGCCGTCGTGGCAGGACATTGCTTCTCACCGTATCTGAAGCTAACCGGTGGGCGAGGAGTTTCCACCGGTCTGGGCGCGTTGATAGCCATAGACTGGCGAGTAGGAGCCGTAGCCCTCGCGGTGTGGATAGTTGGGGTAGCTATTAGCCGGTATATCTCGTTGGGCTCAATCCTGGCAGCAGCAAGCAGCCCGCTGCTCTTTGTAGTGTATACCGATTCCCCCTATTATTTGGCCTTGGGAGTTACTCTTGCTGTCCTGGTCATTGAGCGGCACCGACCCAACATTGGACGCCTGATGACCGGCACAGAACACAGGATTAGACAGAAAGCCAAGAAAATTGCCAGAGAACCAAATGACGGATCGAATCAATAATCAATCCAAGATAACCATCATTGGCGCTGGTGCATGGGGCACGACGCTGAGTTGGCTGCTGGGCAACAGTGGGCATTCTGTGACGCTGTGGGCCCGCCGGCACGAGTTCGCTGCACAACTCCAGCAACAGCGCGAAAACCGCAGGTATTTGCCCGGTGTGGTGTTGCCCGAGCTTGTCACTGTGACCTCTGATCTACCTGCGGCGTTGGCCGGCGCCGAGGCAGTCATAATTGCAGTTCCCTCCCACGGCTTCCGTGACGTGGTAGTGCGCGTCGCTGAATATATCTCTCCGGGGAGCCTCATATTGAGCGTCGTCAAAGGCCTGGAGCGAGGCACTGGGATGCGTATGAGCCAGATTCTTACCGAGGAACTCACCGATCCCCTCGCCCACCCTATTGTCGTTCTATCCGGGCCTAACCTATCCGGCGAGATCGTCCAGGGCATGCCAGCAGTGTCCGTGGCAGCTTCTAAGAGCCGAGAGGCTGCCGAGTACATCCAAAGGCTCCTCAGCTCCCACCACTTTCGCATTTACCGGAATTATGATATAATAGGAGTAGAGTTGTGCGGCGCCCTGAAGAACATCTTCGCTATTGCCAGCGGCATAAGCGACGGGCTGGGGTTTGGCAATAATGCCAAGGCTGCACTTATCACGCGGGGCCTGACCGAGATTGGCCGCATCGGCGTGCAATTGGGGGCTGAGCCAGCTACCTTCTGGGGTATTGCTGGTGTTGGTGATCTGGTCGCTACTTGCAATAGCCAGCTCAGCCGCAACTGGCAGGTGGGAAGACGCATAGCCAACGGCGAGACACTTAGTGCTGTCCAGGATAGCACCCCTGCTGTCGCTGAGGGTATTTATACAACCCTTGCCGCCAGAGAGCTATCCGCAAAGCTGAAGATCGAAATGCCGGTGACGCAGGCTGTCTACCGAATATTGTTTGAAGGGGCCAGTCCCATCGCCGAAGTCAGACATCTAATGAGTCGGCCCCACAAAGCCGAAGTCGAGCCATGGCAAACGGCCAGTAACCGGCCCGAGTGACCTACTGATGGAGGGGAGTTCGCTCGGTTCGGATAAACCTGTTGGTGGCCGAGGTTCCTGAAATCCAGAGGGAGGCTGGTCAATGGCACGCACAATCAATAAGGCAGAACTGGTGGACGAGATCGCCAGCAAGGCGGGACTAACAAAGGTGGCTGCAAAGGACGCGCTCGAGGCATTCCTGGAAACTGTCACCAAGGCCTTGCAGTGGCGCAATAAGGTCAAGATTACCGGATTTGGCACCTTTGAGGCGCGTTGGCGCCAGTCACGCACGGGTCGCAACCCTCAAAGCGGCGAAGCTGTCGAAATCCCAGGCAAGTGGACGCCTGCTTTTAAGGCGGGCAAAAATCTCAAAGATAGCGTTGCCTAAGGCGATAACGACGGCTTACCAGACACAAAGTAACGTGCAGGTAAGAAGCACTCTGTAACACAAACAGTTGCGAGAAAACCGTTTCTGGTGCTGACAGGTCGGGGCGTGGCGCAGTTTGGTTAGCGCGTTTGACTGGGGGTCAAAAGGTCGCCGGTTCAAGTCCGGCCGCCCCGACCATCTTTTCTTAGGCTCAGCTATATCATTGGGCCTTACCGTCAGATGAGCTGGTGCAGCTCACCGAAGACTATCTCCAGGCCGCTCCTGAAAGGTTGTCCGACCCGGGAGCGGCCTGCTCAGTCAACAAGGTGAGGCTCAACCGCCAAGCGGGAGGCTATCATACCCCGCGCTTCCCATCGTCGGTCTATTATTGATGCAAAGTCAGGAGTAACAAATTATGACCAGCGGCTCCAGCGGTCCGAGCGATGAAGATTTGGCTTCAGCCACATTTGCCCGATATGAGAAGTTCATCAATCCCAGCCTGGCTACACTCACCAAGTTTATGGGCCTGGAGGATGTCGAAGTCGCTGCCGAAGGCTGCTACGTTATAGACTCAGCCGGTAACCGCTATCTCGACTGCTTAGGTGGACCGGGTGTCTTCACCATGGGCCATTGTCATCCGCACATCGTTGCTGCAGTCCAGGAGCAGGCAGCCAAGCAGCCCTTGGGCGGTCACGTGCTGCTCAACCCCGTCTACGGCAAGTTGGCCGAACGACTGGCCGAAATCACCCCGGGCGAGCTGCAATACTGCTTTGTGTGTAACTCCGGAGCAGAGGCGGTGGAAGCAGCTCTGAAGTTCGCCCGCGGCTACACCAAGCGACCCAAGTTTGTGGCTGCCGAGGGCGCCTTCCACGGCAAGACCTTCGGCGCGCTGAGCGCCTCGGGGCGTGATGTCTACAAGCAACCCTTTGAGCCACTGCTGGAGGGTTTCACTCACGTCCCCTTCGGTGACGCGCAAGCACTAGCCGAAGCCGTTGACGACCAGACCGCAGCGGTCATCCTGGAACCAATCCAATGCGAAGCCGGAATCATCATCCCTCCCGAAGGCTACCTGACCAAGGCTCGCCAGATTTGCAATAACACTGGTGCGCTGCTCATCCTCGACGAGATCCAGACCGGCCTCGGGCGTACCGGGCGGATGTTCGCTTGCGACTGGGAGGATGTCACTCCTGATATTATGACACTGGGCAAGGCCTTAGGCGGCGGGGTGATGCCGATCGGGGCAGTCGTTGGCCGACCGGAAGTCTGGACGATATTTGGCGACAACCCCATCATCCACAGCTCGACCTTCGGCGGTAACCCTTTGGCATGTGCCGCTGCCCTGGCGGCCCTGGAAGTACTCGTTGACGAAAACCTTGCCAACAAATGCGCAGAGCGTGGCGAGCAGCTTCTGGTAGGGCTTAGTGAGGCCGCAGCCAATTATCCTGCTATGGTGACCGAGGTGCGAGGCAGGGGGTTACTGGTCGGCATGGAGTTCACTGACAGCGACCTGGGCGGCTTGACCATAACTGCCCTGGGCCAGCGCCAGATATTGGTTGCATTTGCTCTGAATGACCCGCGCGTGCTAAGGTTCGAGCCCCCCGCGATCATCAGCGCCGAGCAGGTGGAGCAAGTAATTCAAGCGGTCGGCGAGGCACTGGCCCAAACAGCAGCTATACTGGAAGCGTAATCTAATGGTGGGGAGGTCATGGAGCAGCAACCCCTATACCTACTAGACCGCGAATCCCCGGCAGAGCGCCGGCGCCGCCAGTTAAGGCAACAGCAGTCCAGTTGCTTCAGTTGCTTGCTCGTGGTAATCTCGGCTCTAATCGCGCTTATCGTGCTATGGCGGCCGCTGGTTGGTTGGTGGCAACAGCGATTCGAGACGCCCCAGGGTCGCCAGATAGTCACAATGTTTCCCCTGCAGGTACAGACCGACGCTACTGTCTATCGCCGCCACAATCTGGTGCGTTTTCAGGTCCAGGTAACCAATCCATACGGAGAGAAGGTCAGACCGAAGGAGCCGCCCCAGATTGTAGTGCGACAGGACGAACAGATAGTGATGACCGTGGCGGGTGTACGCCGACTTATCCCGTCGTGGAACGCCGCCCAGCAATCCTACGTCTGCTACTGGCCAATACCATGGGCAGCTAAGCCCGGCGGATATGTGGCAGAAGCTAAGATCAAAATACCTAATCCTAATAACTGGCCATGGCAATTAGACCTTCCACCCGACGAGGAACAACCCAGCTACGAACACGGCACCAGCTTTTGCATTGCCAGAATGCCCTTCCAGGTCACCCGCCAGCCCCCTCCAGATATCCCGCCAGGATTGTGCGTGGCCACCTGGGAGGCGGATTTCCCCGAAGGCCAGACAATTAGACGCCCTGATGGTACCACCGGCGACTGGCAGGCGATCCTGGATTGGTGTGAGTTTCTGGGTGCTGATACCCTATGGTTCCGGGGCGCGGTGACCCGCCTGGGCTGCACTGATGAGGCGCCTTTCGTCAAGAAAAACCTGGAGGCCATTCCTCGCCTGGCGGCGGCCGCTCATCGGCGTGGGCTGCGTTTCGGCACGTGGGCGGTCGCCTACGCCACTTATCCACGCAAGCGCAAAGACAACCGTGGACTACCTGTGTACCAGTGGGCCCAGGATATCTCGGTTAGCACCGGCCAAACTTCCAATGACTCTTTCATCTCGCTGTTGGATCCAAAACGAATCACGCACCTGGCCGACTTCTTCAAGCAGATGCAAAGAACCCACGAGGTTGACTTCGTGGGGCTGGATTATCTGCGCAACGATCGCGGCGGCTACGAGATGACTGACGAGTTCGTCTCGCAGATGCCCGTGGAACTGCCTAATAACTGGGCAGACTACAGTCGCAAGCAACGCTGGAAGTTCGTAGCCCGGAAGATAAAAACCGAATGGAACTCCGATGTAGACTTCTACGAGCAATGGAACTGGTGGCGAGCCCACCTCAATGCCAGCAACGTGGAGCAGATCATCCGCAACAGCGGCATACGCAAGCCCGTATGGGTCTTCCAACTGGGTTGGATGCACGGCGCGCAGCACGGCCAGGACGCCCTGATGTTCAATGACGCCGGCGTGGCCCTGATTGCGCCGATGTTATATCAGACAGAGAGCTTCCAGCACTTTGACTACCTCATTAAGTCGTGGAACAGATATACCAAACCCGACGAGGTAAATCTGGCTGCCGGCGACCAGGTGGACGATTACTGGCACAGGCCGACTGCCAGTGCAACTCACGGCTCGCGCCGCCCAGCCGCCCCGGAAGTTCTGTATCAGCGAATGATGCGCGCTCATCGCGAGATGATTGACGGCCAACGCACAATCGGCGCCTTCTGGCATGATATTTCGCGGGCGGCCATGCAGGGACGGCTTGGCCCCTACCCGGGTAATGAATGGGCATTAGCAGGAGCGGCTGCCTTCAGCGATATCCGCCAGTCATGGCAGGTTTATCCCCTCCGCGTAGAGCTATCCGTGCCCGACAACACCCCTGTCGGGGCTACCTTCACCGCCAGGTTAACGATCAACAACGTCAGCCCGGCGCCAGTGCGGGATATCACCGTCAAACTGGAAGATACCGAGCACATCGCGCCGGTTTCGCAACAACAGCGGCAGGTCGCTGAAATTGGACCGGGCGAAGCTCACATTGTGCCCCTGCGCCTGCGCATAACCCAGGCAGATGCCCAACGAGCCAACCGCTATATGGTCGCAGTACGTGTGGGCTGGCCACCGGGTGACTACGGCGAGAAGGTCAGGGGAGATTTGCCCCGAACTATCGTAGCAATGAAGTATATCAACGGGACCTAAAGCATTACCGGCTATTCGGCCCCTGATTAACCATTGCCCAGGCACAACCGGTCGGCGGATGTGCCAATTGTGATACTACTGAGCTTCGCATAATGCCAAGCTTAGACATCTCCCGGTAGCGCGGGCGTCTCGCCTGCGTGGACAGGCGAGGACGCCTGTCCCACCCAACGAATACTATTCACTTTCAATTATGCGAAACGCAATAAGAAAATGAAGCTGAGCCAGATATGGAGCAGATAACAGCGAGTTTGCCGAGGTCGCTCCCTACTACGACCAGTTGATGAGCACGGTCCCATACAAGAGCTGGGTGGATTACGTTGAAGCGCTGCTTCAGCGCCACAACCGTCAACCTCGTCGGGTGCTCGACTTGGCCTGTGGGACGGGTCGGGTTGGCTCGGAACTTATCCGGCGAGGCTATCAAACCTGCGGGGCGGATTTGTCTGAACCGATGGTCCAGCACTGTCAAACGCGCAACCCGCCTCTGCCAGCAGCCGTAATGGACGCTTGTCAACTTGCCCTGGCACCGCAAAGCCTTGACCTCATTGTTTCACTCTACGACAGCCTTAACTACATTCTTGACCCGACTGGACTGCAAAGCTGCTTTGC